>CACXGR010000167.1 GCA_902767235.1 uncultured Lachnospiraceae bacterium
CATAGGGAATAACGGATTTACAGAGGTATTAATGTATGAAAAGAGTTATTGTTGGAATGTCGGGCGGCGTCGACAGTGCGGCAGCGGCTTACCTTCTTAAGCAGGCCGGATATGATGTTGTGGGCGTCACACTGCGTACTTGGGCAGGATTGGAGGGACAGGAGAGCCGGTGCTGTGAGATCGACGATGCCAGACAGACGGCGCACACGATCGGTATCCCTTATTACGCCTTTAACTGCGTATCTGATTTTGAAAACAAGGTTGTGACGCCCTTTGTTCAGGACTACCTGCACGGTATGACGCCGAATCCCTGTGTGGTATGCAATCGGGAGATAAAATGGGCGCGTCTGCTCTATCACGCAGATGTGCTCAAGGCAGATTTTGTGGCGACAGGGCACTATGCTTCCGTGGTTAAGCTCGAAAACGGAAGATACACGGTGCGGCAGGCGTCCCATTTTGAGAAGGACCAGACCTATATGCTATACCGGCTGACCCAGGAGCAGCTTGCGAGGACACTCATGCCGCTGGGAGAGTACTCCAAGCAGGACGTCAGGAAGATCGCCGGGGAAGCAGGGATTGAAGTGGCGTCAAAACCCGATTCTCAGGAGATCTGCTTTGTTACCGATGGTGATTATGCCGATTTTATCCGGGAGCATGAAAATGGGGCCATACCGGGAGAAGGAAACTACGTGGATGAATCCGGAAATGTTCTGGGCAGACACAAGGGCATCATACACTATACCGTCGGACAGCGAAAAGGTCTTGGCGTGGCCTTTGGCCATCCAATGTACATCAAGGAAATCCGTGCGGCCTCGAATGAGATCGTACTGAGCGGGCTCGAACAGACCTACTGCAAAGAGCTCATTTGTAAAGACCTGAATTTCATGAGCATTCCGGAACCCTTAAAGGGGGAAGAAGTTCACTGTCAGGCAAAGGTGAGGTACCGTCACGCCGGCGAGCATGCGATCCTGGAGAAGGTGGATGAAGACCGGTTCAGAGTATCTTTTGAAAACCCTGTCCGCTTCGCGGCACCCGGACAGTCGGCCGTGTTCTATGACCGGGACGGCTGCCTGCTCGGCGGAGGTATCATTGCAGAAGTAAAGAACTCTGCATCATAGGCGGCAAAATATAGGCGGCCATTGCGTCAGAACAAAAAATCAACGCAGCAGGTCCTTCAGATTCTTGCTGTAAAAGAAATCGTGCACCAACTTATCGTATTCTGTCCAAAGCGGCAGCGTCTGGCAGACAGAGCGTCTCTGGCATTCGTAGGAATCCGACGCCAGGCAGGCGACGGAAGACAGGGTGCTCTCCATGAGCTCAAGGATCTCCCCTACGCTGTATTCCTCCGGCCTTCGGCACAGTTTGTAGCCGCCGCCTTTGCCGCTCGCACCGGTGATCAGTCCGCCGGCCACCATATCTTTGACGATGATCTCCAGGTATTTCTTGGAGATCCCCTGTCTGGCAGCGATATCCTTTAACGGGATGAAGCTGCCATTTTCATTTTCTGCAAGATCGATCATGACGCGGAGCGCGTATCTTCCTCTGGTTGAGATCATTTGGAACCTCCTTTCAGGATTTTTACCTATAATACCGCAGGGTTAATGGGTAAAGCAATGCTTTTTTATATAAACCCATTGACACGGTAGGCGAATAGGGATATACTTTCAAAAAATAACGCAGACGAAAGGAAACAGAAGCAGTGATCTACGCAGACAACGCCGCAACGACCAGGATGAGCGATGCGGCTATCCATACAATGACAGCACTTATGAAGGAATCCTGGGGAAACCCGTCAAGCTTGTATGCGCACGGGCAGAATGCCAGAGAAGTCCTTGAAAAAGCCCGCGGGGATGTTGCCGCTGTGATCGGGGCGCAGCCCGTGGAGATCTATTTTACAAGCGGCGGGAGCGAGGCAGACAACCAGGCGATCCGCTCGGCCGCAGCCATCGGCGCAAAGAACGGCAAGAGACATATCGTCTCCACCGCTTTCGAACACCATGCGGTACTGCACACTTTGAACCGGTTGGAAAAGGAAGGCTTCGAGGTCACGCTGCTGGACGTCCATGAGAACGGGATCGTAACACCCGATCAGGTGGCGGCGGCGATCCGGGAGGACACCTGTCTGGTGACCATCATGTACGCCAACAACGAGATCGGGACGATCCAGCCGATCCCGGAGATCGGGGAGATCTGCAGAAAGAAAAAGGTACTCTTTCACGTAGACGCGGTGCAGGCCGTCGGGCATATCCCGGTTGACGTGGAGAGAGACCGGATCGATCTTTTGTCCGCTTCTGCCCACAAGTTTCACGGCCCCAAGGGCGTCGGCTTCCTCTATGCAAGGAAAGGCATCAGGCTCACCAACCTGATCGAGGGAGGCGCACAGGAGCGCGGGAAGCGGGCAGGAACAGAGAATGTGCCCGGTATTGCCGCCATGGCAGAGGCGCTCAGGGAGGCGGCTGCCGATATGACGGAAAACGCGGCCCATCTAACGGCGATGCGGGATCTGCTGATCGCGGGCCTGAAAGAGATCCCTCACGGTGCCCTGAACGGAGACGCCGGACACAGGCTTCCGGGAAACGTGAACTTCTGTTTTGAGGGCATTGAGGGCGAGTCCCTCCTGCTGCTCCTCGATGACAAAGGGATCTGTGCATCCTCCGGATCTGCCTGTACATCCGGTTCTCTGGATCCCAGCCACGTACTGCTGGCCATCGGCAGGGTGCACGATGTGGCGCACGGTTCGCTCCGGCTGAGCATCGGGGAGGAGATCACGGAGAAAGAAGTCGAATATATCATTCAGTCGGTCAAAGAAGTTGTGGAATACCTGCGGGGATTCTCCCCCATTTGGAGAGATCTGATGGCGGGCAAAAAAGAGTTTATCTTATAAGGAGGCGGTCAAAATGGCATTATACAGCGAAAAGGTGATGGATCACTTCCGCAATCCCAGAAATGTCGGCGTGATCGAGGACGCCAACGGGATCGGAGAAGTCGGCAATGCGAAGTGCGGCGACATCATGAAAATGTACCTGAAGATCAAGGACGGCGTCGTGGAGGACGTGAAGTTTGAGACCTTCGGATGCGGCAGCGCCATTGCCTCCAGTTCCATGGCAACGGAGCTGATCAAGGGACAGCCGGTGGAGGAAGTCAAAAAATTGACCAACAAGGCCGTCGCGGAAGCGCTTGACGGACTGCCTGCCTATAAGATGCACTGTAGTGTGCTGGCCGAAGAGGCGATCCAATCCGCGCTGAAGGATTATCAGGAAAGAACCGGAGAAAAGATATTGAATTGAAAAGGGGGAAAGAAGCATGAGCAATTACAGATTTGAAACCTTGCAGTTACACGTCGGACAGGAGCAGGCGGATCCCGCAACCGATTCGCGCGCGGTTCCGATCTACCAGACGACTTCGTATGTCTTCCACAACAGCAGACATGCGGCGGACCGCTTCGGACTGGCCGACGCCGGTAATATATACGGAAGGCTGACCAACTCCACACAGGAAGTGCTGGAGAAGAGGCTGGCAGCGCTCGAAGGCGGAAGCGCGGCGCTCGCGCTCGCATCCGGTGCGGCGGCGATCAGCTATACGATCGAGGCGCTGGCGGCGGGCGGCGGACACATCGTCGCGCAGAAGACCATTTACGGTGGGACCTTCAATCTTTTGGCACATACGCTTCCCCAGTATGGGATCAGAACGAGTTTCGTCGACGTCCACGACCTGAGCGAAGTGGAGGCTGCGATCAAGGAAGACACCAGAGCGGTCTTTTTGGAAACTTTGGGCAACCCCAACAGCGACATCCCCGACATCGACGCGGTGGCGGAGATCGCGCACAGGCACGGGCTGCCGGTGGTGATCGACAACACCTTCGGAACGCCGTATCTGATCCGGCCGATCGAGCACGGCGCGGATATCGTGGTCCACTCCGCCACAAAGTTTATCGGCGGACACGGCACCACGCTGGGCGGCATCATCGTGGAGTCCGGAAAATTTGACTGGAGCGCGAGCGGCAAGTATCCCAACATCGCAGCGCCCAACCCCAGCTATCACGGCGTTTCCTTCTATGACGCCGTGGGACCGGCCGCATTTGTGACTTATATCCGGGCGATCCTGCTCAGGGACACCGGCGCGACGATCTCCCCCTTCAACGCATTCCTGCTCCTGCAGGGCGTGGAGACGCTCTCCTTAAGGCTGGACCGGCACGCGGAGAACACGAAGAAGGTCGTGGAATTTTTGAGCGCGCATCCGCAGGTAGAGAAGGTAAACCATCCTTCCCTTCCGGATCACCCGGACCACGCGCTGTATGAGCGGTATTTCCCGAACGGGGGCGGCTCTATTTTCACCTTCGATATAAAGGGCGGGCAGGAGGAGGCCTGGAAGTTCATCGATCATCTCAAGATCTTCTCGCTTCTGGCCAATGTAGCGGATGTGAAGAGCCTGGTGATCCATCCCGCCTCCACGACGCACTCCCAGCTGACAGAGGAGGAACTGCTCGATCAGGGCATCCGGCCGAACACGATCCGCCTCTCCATCGGAACGGAGCACATAGACGACATTCTCGCCGACCTTGAAGGCGGGTTTGCAGCTACGAAGTAACAGAAAATTTGTCAAAATACAGAAAAGAGGGAACGCCATGTCGAATATTTATAAAGGGACCACTGATCTGATCGGAAATACGCCGCTGGTGGAAGTGACTAATATAGAGAGAGAACTGGGACTTGCAGCGACGGTCCTGGTGAAGCTGGAGTACCTCAATCCGGCGGGCAGCGTCAAAGACCGCATCGCGAAGGCGATGATCGAAGACGCGGAGGCCAAAGGGCTTCTGAAGGAGGGCTCTGTCATCATTGAGCCCACATCGGGAAACACAGGGATCGGCCTGGCTGCGATCGCCGCGGCCAAGGGATACCGCATTATCCTGACGATGCCGGAGACCATGAGCGTGGAGCGCCGCAATATTTTGAAAGCCTACGGCGCGGAGCTGGTGCTGACGGAAGGCGCAAAGGGCATGAAGGGCGCGATCGCGAAGGCGGCGAAACTGGCGAAAGAGATCCCGGGCAGCTTTATTCCGGGCCAGTTCGTCAATCCGGCCAATCCGGCGATCCACAGAGCCACGACCGGACCGGAGATCTGGAAAGATACGGACGGCAGGGTGGACATTTTCATTGCCGGGGTCGGGACCGGCGGAACGGTGACCGGCGTGGGCGAGTACCTCAAGGAGCAGAACCCCAATATCCGCGTCGTCGCGCTGGAGCCGGAGGATTCGCCGGTGCTCTCGGAGGGAAGACCCGGAGCGCACAAGATCCAGGGGATCGGAGCCGGTTTCGTGCCGGAAGTGCTCAACACCAAGGTCTATGACGAGGTGTTCAAGGCGTCCAACCGGGATGCTTTTGAGACGGCCAGGCTCCTGGCCAGGAAAGAGGGAATCTCGGTCGGCATCTCCTCGGGCGCAGCCCTGTTCGGCGCCCTTGAACTGGCCAAACGGGCCGAGAACAAAGGAAAGGTGATCGTGGCGCTGCTTCCGGACAGCGGAGACCGCTACTATTCCACGCCGCTGTTCACGGAGTAAAAGTGAAAAACGATTCCGGCGCCGCGCTGCTCCACAGAGCAGTCAGCGGCGCTTTTTTTCATCTTCGCCTGTGTACACAGACAGATCTTTGCGCGTTAGAACAAGGCTTTGAAAATCAGGGCCATCAAACAGCCGTGCAGGGCCGGGCTTATTAAGGTATAATGCAAATGGACATGCCCTGTATCAGGGACAGAAGATCTCAATGAACGGAGTTTACGGAAATGAAAAGTTTAAAAGAACTGAAAGAAGACCGGAAAGAGTCCGTCTCGCGCGAGCAGACAATCATAAGGACCAGTATGATCGGGATCGCGGCAAACGTACTGCTTGCCGCCTTCAAGGCGGCAGTTGGCGTTCTGACCAATTCGATCGCCATCGTCCTGGACGCGGTCAACAACATTTCGGACGCGGGGAGCTCTCTGATCACCATTGTCGGAACGAAGCTTGCCGCCAAAGAGCCGGACAAAAAGCATCCCTTCGGTTACGGCCGGATCGAATACCTGAGCGCCATGATCATCTCGGTCATTGTGCTCTACGCAGGTATTACGTCGCTGACAGAGTCTGTCAGGCAGATCATCCATCCGCAGACGCCGAGCTACACGCCGGTCTCTCTCGTCATCGTGGCGGTAGGCGTTGCGGTAAAGATCGTTCTGGGACGCTATGTAAAGGGGGTCGGTGAGAAAGTGAATTCGGACTCCCTCATAAACTCGGGAGAGGACGCGACGCTGGATTCGATCATCTCCGCCTCCACGCTGGTGGCGGCAGGCATTTTTCTGATCTTCCGCATTTCGCTGGAGGCCTGGCTGGGTGCGATCATTTCCGTGGTGATCATCAAATCCGGCATAGAGATGCTGCGGGATACGATCTCTCAGCTCCTGGGGGAGAGAAACGATATAGAACTGGCCAAAGCGATCAAGAAGACGGTCGTCAGTTTTCCGGCAGTGCACGGGGCGTATGACCTGGTGCTCAACAACTACGGCCCGGACCACTGGAACGGTTCGATCCACATCGAGGTGCCGGACACCTGTACGGCGGCGGAGCTGGATTATCTTCTGAGGAGTATCCAGGAGGCTGTGTTTGCAGAGCACCAGGTGGTGCTGACCGCGATCGGCGTGTACTCGATAAACACGAAGGACGAGGACGTGATCCGCGTGCGGAAGAGCGTGCAGGAGATCGTGTTCTCTCATAAGTATATCCGGCAGATGCACGGATTTTATCTGCTCAAAGAAGAGAAGACCATGCGCTTCGACCTGGTGGTCAGTTTTGATGCAAAGGACCGGCGGGCTGTATTTAATGAAGCAGTGGCAGATGTGCAGAAAGCGTTTCCGGAGTATCAGCTTCAGACGGCAATGGATACGGATTTCACAGAGGAGTGAGGAGATACAGACATGTTTCGAAAGATGATTCGCTTTAAGCAGCAGATCCCGGAAGAGGAGTGCATCGAGATCTTAAAGAACGAGCCGCGCGGCGTCCTTTCCGTTCTGGGCGACGACGACTACCCCTACGGCATGCCGATCAACCATTTTTACTGCGAGGAGGACGGCCGGCTCTATTTTCACACCGGGATGAAGGGCCACCGGACGGATGCGATCCGCCGCCACGACAAGGTGTCCTTCTGCGTCTATGACAGCGGCTTTCGCAGGGAGGGCGAGTGGGCGCTCAACATTCGGAGCGTGATCGTCTTCGGGCGCGTCGAGATCATCGAGGACCGGGATCGGATCTATGAGATCGCGCGAAAGCTCAGCCGCAAATTTACGGATGACGAGGCCTACATCGAGCGCGAGATCAGACACGCCGGGCCCAGGACATTTATGTTCGCGCTGGTGCCGGAATACATGACCGGGAAACTGGTGAATGAGGCGTAGCCGAAAGGTGTGTCTGACATCAGCCTCTGCTATAACGGTACAGCATGGCCGGCCTTCCCACGGTGCCCTTTTCGAGCCCCTGTTCCCGGATCAGCCCCGTGGACTCATACTCGCGTTTGATCGTGCGGCGGAAGTTGCCGATATCCAGCGGGCGGTCCAGGATCGCCTCGTGGATCTGCCGCAGTTCTGTCAGTGTAAAGGCGTCGGGATCCTGAAGAAAACCGAAAGCGAGGTCTGTGTAGTTCAGTTTTCCGCGCATTCTCAGAACGGCAGTGCGGATGATCCGCGCATGGTCAAAAGCCAGATCCCGCTCGGTGACTGTCTCGCCGCCCGGGCCGGCCAGGACAAGCGCCCCGGCGCCGCGATCGGCCAGGCTGCAGATCTCAAAGAGCGCGGCGTCTCCGGCGCCCGCTTCGGTTCCGGCGCGGAACTGAAGCTTATCGAAGGGGACGGTCGCGAGATAGGCGATGGAGATGACCCTCGTTCTGGGATCGCGGTCCACGGCGGAAAATGTGTAGAGCTGTTCCAAATGGACATTTTCCACACCGGCTTCCTCCCGGATCCTGCGCGAAGCGGCCTCGTCGGCGGATTCGTCCATCTTCAGGAACCCCCCGGGGATCGCCCACTTGCCCGAAAAGGGGTGCTCGGTCCTCCTGATCAGGAGCAGGCGGAGCCTCCGCTCTGAGACGGTGAAGAGCAGTATATCCACCGTCACGGAGGGGCGCTCGAACTGCGACGGGTCATAGTTTTGCAGGTATTGTTGCTCGGATTGCATACCGGTCATTCTTCCTTCATTCTTCTGGTCGTGATCACGCACTGACGGCCGCGGTCTCCCGGCAGACGTCTCGGCAGGTCCTGCCGTCCGAAAGATACAAAGTTCCGAACTGCCTCGCCAGGCGGTCTGTATCGATCCCCGCGCACTCATTCAGATGGGTCACCATTACGGACGGGTGATAGTGATTTCTGACAGAGCCCTGCGTGCGCGCGTAATCTGCGCGGATCCGGTCAGTCAGAGAATCCACATCCATCATACCATACCGAAGGATTCCCTGAAATCTGTTTTCGACATTGGTCGCGTCGGGAGAAACGCCGGGGAGGAGCGCGGCAAGGCGGTCACCTGTCAGCTCGTTCTCCATGGATCCGTCGCCGTGCCGGGTCAGGTAGGAGCGGGTCACGTAGCAGATCTCCACATCGGCGCCATGGAAAGTGTTTTCTATGGTTTGAAGGACTCTGCCGGTTCCGGTGGTGGACGGAGTGGTAAATTCTGTGTCCGACGGGTTGTTTCCGTCCAGCAGGAGGCCCTGGGCATTCTCGAAAAGGACCGTCTGATACCCCCTGAGAAAATCCTCCCCGCGCATGGGGCAGAGGCAGCGCATCGTCTCACAGTCCTCCTCGAAATGCAGCAGCAGGGTGTCGGAACAGAAGAAGTCGGCCGGACCGGCATCGTCTGCGTCCGAAGAGAGGCGTCCGCCGGCCGGAACAGCCAGTCCCAGCTCCCGGAGCCTTCCTGCAAAGTACCCGTCTCTGAGTCCCCTCAGATAAGCGATCCGGTCCTCACGGCCCATCCGCGAGAAGATCCCGAAGGGAATCCCGAAGCCGCGGTCATATCGAAGAACGGTCTCCCAGATTCCGAAGCCGCAGCTGTTGTGGATGCCCTTCTTTTCCAGGAGCATCTGGTTGACCAGCATGTCCCAGGGGGTCGAGAAGCGGCAGCGGGGATGCATATAGGCCTCCGGCCCCTGGTGAAGGCCGCAGAGTTCATCATATTCCCGCACGAACGCCATCGGGTTTACCAGAAACTGCTCCGCGCAGTAGGTGGCCGCGCCCTGAAAAGCAGCGGCTCCGAAATGCTTGAAGACATGCCTTCGGCCGTCGGGCAGATCCACCGTGTGGCCCCGCTGGGGCCCTCCGTTGGTCAAAACATTGATGCGCCCGCCTCTGTATTTTGCCGCCTGCGCGCCGAAAAAGTCCGTCGCCAGTCCCTTGCCCTCGTCTCCGTAGGAAGCGCCGATGATGACTTTGATCTTGTGCATGTTTTACTCCTTTCTCCTGTGCGCAGGCGGACGCCGTCCGTTTACCAGCCGGGAATACCCGGCCGTTCCGTGATAGGCAGTGCCTTCACCGCCCTTGTACCTGCGGCGCCGACGCCGCATTCCCTGAGGCACCCCAGGATGGTCCTGGGCAGCATGTCCAGCGTGGACACGAGCAGCCTCTCCCCCAGCAGCGGTCCGAAGCTCCTTCGGATCGCCTCTTCATAGTGGTGGAAGCTGTCCCCGGGATCGTCGACCGCTACGTGGAAGACATCGAATTTCTCCCGTACCCTGCGGTAGAGCCCGCCGGTCCTCACATCGCCGAACAGGTGGTCGCCGGTAATCTGTGCCAGGCGTCTGCCGGGCAGGTAGGGATTGAGCGGCTCGTCGCCAAGTGTGATGATCACGCCTTTCTTCCCTCTCTTCCAGCAGTCGAGCTTCGTGTGGTGGAGCCCCATGTACCAGGCTGCGGTGTAGGATTCAAAACGGTTGCCGCCGCCGCCCCGCTCAAACCAGATCCGGTCCAGGTGCTCCGCGACGCGGATATCGGACTCAAACTGGGAGATCTGAACAGGGGCCCTGTCGTAGGCGAGATCACCGATCCCCATGACCATGAATTCCACGTCTTTATACTCGTTCAGGGTGTCCTGCATGATCACATTGAGGGAGGCGGCTGTCTTGAGGAGCGCGCCGCCCATGGAGCCGGTGACATCCAGCGCCAGGATCACCGGGACGGTGGCCGGATGCTCAGGGCTGTCGCAGCACTCCCGCGTGACCATGAAGGGATCCAGAAGAGGGTCCAGTTTCCATGCGCGGTACATGTCCTGCGCGCCGTGCATGCGGGAAGTGTCAATGTGTCCGTCGGCGCGGACAGTTCTTCCCATGGTTCTTGAATACATTGCAAAATCTTCTCTTCTCCAATATCCTCCGCCCATTTTCTACCTCCTTTTTCCTTCTGTATTTTGTCAAAACTCAAGTGCCGCCGCTTTTTCGCCCTGCAGAGCGTGCGTCAGTATTAGTCAATTTGACTATAATCAAGATAGCACGCCGCCGCGCCTGCGTCAACATAAAAATAGTCAAAATGACTAAAATATTTTTGGGGACGCTTTGCAGGGAAGACGGCGGTTCTTGTGGTATGATAGAGTTACACGGGTAAAACCGTACAAAACTGCCCCATAACCTTTTTGCCCGAGAGGAATAGACAAAGATGGAAAAGGTGATCATTTCAGAGAAAAGGAACAGCGATATCATTGACGGGATGGCCTTCGGGTTTTCCGCGGCGCTGTTATTGGGATGTATTGCGGGAGCTGCTTATACAGGGTCCTTGGTGACGCTGCCGGAGGACCTGTTTCGGATCCTCATTTCGCCAGGGCCGCTCGTAACGGACTATTTCATGATCGGGAGCATGCCGGCCGCCTTCCTCAATGCCGGACTGTGCGGGCTCCTGATGGCTTGCTTTATGCATTTTCTGCCGGGGCCTTCCCACGTCAATACGCTGGCGGGCTTTTTCCTGGTCATAGCCCACTGCTTTTACGGGCTCAATCTTTTGAACTTGCTGCCCTGCTTTCTGGCGCCCTTTCTCTATCTGAAGATCAAAAACCTGAATTATAACGAGAACCTGCATGTATGTATGTTCATCACCTGCTTCAGCCCCTTTGTGAGCGAGCTGCTCTTTCGCTACACGCAGGGCAGCAGCTTTGTCGTGGGCAGAGTTTCGCTCACGCTCAAGGGGATCCTGCTCACCGGCGGTTTTGTGCTCATGCTTGCTTTTGTCGCACCGGCGATCCTGCCCGGCGCCAAGGCCTGGCACAAGGGCTACAACCTCTATAACGGCGGTCTGGCCTACGGCATACTGGGCTTTCTGCTCTATAATTTCCTGTACAGAACGATGGGCATGGAGATGCCGCAGAAGCTGATCGTGGCCAATACGGTTTACGACCATTTCGGAAGATCCTACAGGATATTTGCGAACATTTACTTTGTTCTGCTGTTCATTGCGTGTATAATAGCAGGGTGGCTTCTCAACGGGAGGAGCTTTAAGGGACTGAGGCACCTGTACAGGGACACCGGGTATCAGAGCAATTTCGCGCAGAAATACGGAATGCCGCTCTGTCTGATGAATACGGGTCTCTACGGGCTGCTGTTTCTTCTCTATATCAATGTTGCGGTCCACTTTACGATCGGCGCCGGCTTTACGGGGCCGACTTTCGGGATTATTTTTGCGGCGCTGACATTTACGTCCATGGGACAGCATGTGAGAAATGTCTGGCCCATTTTTCTGGGATTTCCGCTCCTGTCGCTCATCTCGACCTCTTTCAATCACCTGATCGGAGGCAGCAGCGAGTGGACGATCTCTTCCCAGGCCTATCTCAACAGTGTGGCGTTCGCAACAGGACTCTGCCCCCTGGTGGGGCGGTATGGCGTCATCGCAGGGCTGGCAGCCGGCGCGCTGTGCGCCTCGCTCTGTACGGCGACATCTGCGCTCCACGGAGGACTGATGCTCTATAACGGCGGCTTTACGACCGGCGTGGCGGCACTGATCCTGATCCCGATCCTGGAGCACTATTCGGTGGCAAAGCGAGATGAGATTAAACAGTATATCGACCTCGGGGACATGATGACGGTGAACGAAGGCGCGCTCAGAAATCAGCCGCCGGACAAGGAAGAACAGAAAAAACGATCAGAATGAAGAAAAGAGGAATACAAATACTGGCGGCAGCGGCAGCGGCTGCCGGCCTTCTGGCAGTCCTGTTCCTTTTGGTGAAGACGAAAAAGCTTCAAATCAACCGGTGGATCGTGTCGGACACAGATGTCATCGGCGTGGATATATCCGAGTACCAGGCAGACGTCGACATGCAGAAGCTGGCTTCCCAGGGGATCTCCTTCGTCTATATGAAAGCGACGGAGGGCAGCAGCTTTGAGGACAGCCGGTTTGTGCAGAACTGGGAGAACGCCGCGGCATGCGGTATGCCGGCGGGGGCCTACCACTTCTTCTCCTTTGACAGCCCGGGCAGGATGCAGGCGGAGAATTTTATAAACAGGATCGGCGATCTTGACGGGAGGCTGATCCCGGCGGTGGACGTGGAATTCTACGCGGACAAAAGAGAGAATCAGCCGGATCCTGCGGAGGTGACCGCCCAGCTGAGGGACTTTCTGAACGCGCTGGAGGCGGCGTATCACGTCAAACCGATGATCTACTGCCCCAGAGAGATCTATGAAAAGTACATCATGGGCTATTTTGACGAGTATCCGCGCTGGATCCGCAGCGTTTACTACCCGGCTTCATTTGAAGCCGGCGTCAGCTGGGTCATATGGCAGTACTGCGACACCGGAGAGCTGGAGGGATACGAAGGCGGCGAACAGTACATAGACCTGGATGTACTCCACAGGGGGACAGAGCTGACGTCACTGTACGTCGGAGAGACACAATAGCCCGCGGACAGCGGCGGCACAGGAACAGAAACAGACAGAACAAAACTGAAAGTGAGGACTTCGGTAATGGTATACAACAACATCCTGGAAGCGATCGGCAACACGCCTATGGTCAGGCTTAACAGAATGCCCGAAGAGGGCAGCGCAGATGTGCTGGTCAAGGTGGAGGCACTGAATGTGGGCGGATCCATCAAGACGAGAACGGCGATGAATATGATCGAGCAGGCGGAGAAAGACGGATTGCTGAACAAGGACACGATCATAGTCGAGCCGACCAGCGGCAACCAGGGGATTGGCCTGGCACTGGTAGGCGCCGTCAAGGGGTACAAGACGATCATCATCATGCCGGATTCCGTCAGCGAGGAGAGGAGAAAGCTGGTCCGCCATTACGGGGCGGAGGTCATCCTGATCCACGACGCGGGCGACATCGGCGCCTGCATCGACGAGTGTCTCAGGACTGCGCTCAG
>CACXGR010000168.1 GCA_902767235.1 uncultured Lachnospiraceae bacterium
GGTTCTTCTCCTTGAGAAACCTTCCCGCACCTGTCAGCGTTCCGCCGGTGCCGACCGTGGCAACATATATGTCGAGCTTTCCGTCTGTGTCCTCCCAGATCTCCGGACCGGTCGTTTTATAGTGGGCCATCGGATTCGCGGGATTGTCGAACTGTCCCATGATCACGGATCCGGGGATCGAATCCCTGAGCTCCTCCGCCTTTTCGATCGCCCCTTTCATGCCTTTTGCGCCTTCCGTGAGCACGAGCTCGGCGCCATAGGCCGCCAAAAGGCTGCGCCTCTCGACGCTCATGGTTTCCGGGAGGGTCAGCAGTGTCTTATAGCCCTTCGCAGCCGCCACTGAAGCAAGGCCGATGCCCGTATTGCCGCTGGTGGGCTCTATGATGGTGGCGCCGGGCTTAAGGATTCCCTTTGCCTCAGCGTCCTCGATCATCTCCAGCGCGACCCGGTCTTTCACGCTGCCCGCCGGGTTGAGAAACTCCAGCTTTGCCACGATCTCCGCCCCGGTGATCCCCTTCTTTTTCTGATAGTTGTGAAGGGACAGAAGCGGTGTCCTTCCGATCAGTTCATAAGCGCTGTTTTTGATATTACTCATCGTGATTCCTTTCTGCTGTCTCCTCCTTCAGCGGGAGTGCCGGCTGCCGGCCGGCATCCGCCAGATCCGAACGGATCTCGATCCGCGGTCCTCCCTTGCCCTCTACATAGGCCCGGGTGATGGTCACGGTGCCGATGTTCTCGTCCTTGGGGATCTCATACATGATATCCAGCATGAATTCCTCGATGATCGAGCGGAGCGCTCTCGCGCCCGTATCTTTTTCCAGTGCCTTTTCCGCGATGGCATGGAGCGCGTCATCCTCAAATTCAAGTTTGACCTCGTCCAGTGCCAGCAGCTTCTGATACTGCTTGAGAATGGCGTTCTTGGGCTCCCGGAGGATCTTGACCAGCATATCCTCATCCAGCCCCTGCAGGGGGCAGACGATGGGAAGCCGTCCGATGAATTCCGGGATCATCCCGAATTTTCTCAGATCTTCGTTGGTCACGTAGTCAAGGATATTCTTTTCGTTGTCGTACTTGTCCCGGATCTCCGCTGAAAAGCCGATCGATGTCTTCTTGGTCAGGCGCTCCCGGATGATCTGCTCCAGATCCGGGAAGGCTCCGCCGCAGATGAACAGGATATTGCGCGTATTGACCGTCTCGAGAGGGACCATGGCGTTCTTGCTGTTGGCGCCCACCGGCACCTCCACATCGGCTCCCTCGAGAAGCTTGAGCAGGCCCTGCTGGACGGATTCCCCGCTGACATCCCTTGAATTGACGTTCTTTTTCTTGGCGATCTTGTCGATCTCGTCGATAAATACGATTCCTTTTTCCGTCTTCTCCACGTCATTGTCCGCAGCTGCCAGAAGCTTGGACACGACGCTCTCGATGTCGTCTCCGATGTAGCCCGCCTCCGTCAGGGAGGTGGCGTCTGCGATCGCGAGCGGAACGTCGAGCAGGCTCGCCAGCGTGCGCACGATATAGGTTTTTCCGCAGCCGGTGGGGCCCAGCAGCAGAATGTTGGATTTCTCGATCTCGATATCGTCCATCGTGCCGGTCTTGACGCGCTTATAGTGGTTGTAAGCTGCCACCGAGATCACTTTTTTGGCGCGCTCCTGGCCGATGATGTATTTGTCCAGCTCCTCCTTGATCTTGTGGGGCGCCGGTATGTTGTCGATCGAGAAGACCGGTTTGGGTCCGTCCTTCTTCTTTTTCTTGACTTTGGGCTGCTGCCGGCCGCCGAAGCCGCCGCCGAACAGATCTCCGAGATTGAGAAAGCTGATGGAAGGCCTGCGGCCGTCTCCGCCGCCCTTGGGTACCGCTTCTTCCTCTTCCGGCGCCTGTTCGTCCCCGTCTCCTTCTGAGACGACCTCTCCGTTCACTCTTTCCTCTGCCTTTGCCGGCACCGCATCCGCCGTTTCATCCTGCCCTTTCTTGCTGCCGGAAGTATCCTCGCCGGCATTTTCAGGCGATGGCTCTGTTCTGCCATTATTCTGCATGTTCCGCAGAAAAGGATTGTTCTGCAGGCTCTGCATAAAGAGCGGGTTATTGAACATGCTCTGAAAATCCATTTTGCCGGCCATGTCCATGGTCTTCTGCATGCAGTCCTGGCACACGGTCAGCCCTCCCGGCAGATAGATCATCTTGCCCGCCTGCTTGGCGGAACGGCCGCACATGAGGCAGAACTCCCCCGTCCCGCCTTCATGGTCATTTGTATTGTTTGCCATTTAGTATTCCTCATTTCATTTATAGTCTGATCAGTTCTCGAAGGGGAATCCGAAACCGTAAAAAGGATTGGCACTCTCAGAGCCTTCCTGGCTTTCCTGTCTGCCCTGACCGCCCTGCTGCTGGCCGCCCTGCTGCTGGCCGTCCTGCTGCTGACCGCCCTGCTGCTGGCCGTCCTGCTCCTGGTTCTGGATCGTATCTCTGGACCCCAGTGTCACATTGACTTTGACTTCCTTGTATTCGCCGTTCCCATCCTGTCTCTGTACGGTCAGTGTCACTTCCGTTCCGGCCTTGTAGTACTCAAGCTGTTTCTGAAGTTCCTCCATGGTGGAGACTGCCTGGTCGTTGATCGCGGTGATGATGTCACCTTTACTGAGATCGGAGTTTGCAGCGCCGCCGTTTTCAATGATGCCGGCCACATATATACCCTGAGGCATACCATACGCTGCCGCCACATCGGATGTCACGGTCGCGCCGCTGATACCGATGGCTCCGCGCTCATTCTCGTCTACCTTGGACAGTGTCTCACGGCTCATGAGGCCCTCGATGATCGGGATCGCTCTGCTGATCGGGATCGCAAATCCCATGCCTTCGACAGCGTCGCCGCCGATCTTACTGGAATTGATACCGATGACATTGCCGTTGACATTGACCAGTGCGCCGCCGGAATTTCCGGGGTTGATGGCAGCATCCGTCTGAATGAAGGTGCCGGTGATCGTGTTGTCATTGATCTCTCTGTTGTTGGCGCTGATGATGCCGGTCGTGACGGACTGGCCGTAGCCCAGCGCGTTGCCGATGGCAATAACCGTCTCACCGATCTTGAGGCTGTCGGAATTGCCCAGTGTAGCCACCTTGATCTGCTGCAGGGTCGTATCTTTGATGTTCGCGATCGGAACTGCGATCACGGCGAGATCATTGCTGGGATCCGTCCCTTTGATCTCTGCATCGCAGGTCTCCTGGTCGATAAAAAGGACTCTGAGATTGTCCGTGCCTTCCACTACATGATTGTTGGTCACGATCAGGAGCTCATTATCCGTCTTTCCTATGATGATGCCGGAGCCTGTGGATTCTCCCTCCTGCGTAAAGGTCTCCCCGTAGAAAGTCTGAACTTCCTGCGTGAAGTTGTTGTACACCGATACGATCGAAGGCATTACCTGGTTCACCACTTTGGTGATCTCTGTATCCGGCGTGGGCGTATCGGCGATCACAAGACCAGCTTCATTCTTCGTGACGGCTGTATCCGCATCCGCTGTGTTCTCCGCCGCCTGTGTCTGTTCCTGTTCTTCCTGCGCGGGCTCTTTCTGCGCCGGCTGTGTCTCTTCAGGCTGAGCCTGGTCGTCTGCTTCGGCCTGCGGCTCCTCCGTTACCTGCTCCTCATTCTTTTCACCGTCCACCGCGGCGTTTTTGTTCTCACCCGCATCTGCGACGACCGCGTCGGCGGAGGCACTGCTGTTTCCGAGATAGTGGTGCACGCCCCATGCGCCGGCTCCGATACATACGCCGAAAACGATCGCCAGAACCACTGCCAGGAATCCTTTGCCCCTGCCTCCGGAGGATCCGCCGGAGCCGCTGCCGGTCCCGCCGCCTACCGATGAGCCGTAGTTCTCGCCCTGATAGTATTCATGGCTGGTGCCTCCGTACTGATAGCTCCCGTTTCCGGTCGCGGAAGCGGTGTCAGCGCTCACATAGTTCTCCGATGAATTTCCGCCGCTTTCCTCTCTGTCATATTCATAGGCGTAGTCCTGTACCGGACTGCCCGTCTCTTCATATGCGGGGCGTTCTGCGCCGGGCGTCTCACTGATCACTTCTGCCGTGCCGTCTACAATGTTCTGTTCTCCCGCTTCAGAAAACTGATCGTTCGTTTCTTCCTCATTCCAATTCTCATTACTCATTTTGTAAACCTGCCTTTCATCGGTCACCTGACCGCAATTCTTATCGTATACGGCAAGTATACTTTTCAATTGTGTAGAAAATGTGATTATCTTTCTCTATTTGCGCGGAAAAAGTGAAAAAAACGTGAAAAAAGACCGCGCCTGCAGTCTTTTTTCCGCGCCGCGCATGCGTGGAGGGCTGCTCCGCCGCAGGCGCATCCGCATTCTTCTTTTCTTCCCGGCGTCCTTTGCACGGTCAGTACTGATCCTCTTCAATGACCTGGATCTCCAGATAGTCGAACCCGATCTCCTCGATAAATGCATCCTTTGTAAACCTGCATTTTGCCGTTCTCTGAAAATCCCTGATCGTGGCGTCGAGCCAGATCGGCACGGCCAGATCCAGTCTGCGGCAGCCTTCCTCCAGTCCGCGCAGGACTTTGTGCGTGCGCGTATCCCGCCTGTCGTCTTCCACTACCGTATCATTGACCAGGCGGTTGTCTTTCCATTCCTTGATCCAGAGTCTGAACATATGTCTCCTCAAGTATTACAGTTCAATACCGTTCTTTTTGCAGAGCTCCCTGGCGGATTCGACGGAGTCCACGCCGGTCTTGTTCTTGATCGGTGCAAATTCCCTCTCGCGCAGGACTTCATAGGGAAGGCAGGTATCCAGTTCCCTCACCAGGTCTACCGCCAGCTGCTCGAACTTATAGCCGTTGGGCTCTCCGGGCTTGACCGCTTCCCCCTGCGCATTCATATAAGGGATCTTTTTCTCCACTACATGGACGGGAAGTTCGTCGTTCACGATGCGCTCGAGATCCTTTTCTCTGAAGAGGTAGTTGAGGATCACGCCGAAGTTGTAGGCGGGATCTCCCTTCTCATCCTTTGCCTCGAGAAGTTCGGGCGTCATATCGTAGTACTCCACGATGGAGGGTTTGCCGTCCTCGAGGCACAGCGCGCCGACCTTCTCATCCGGCGTGACCTTCTTCACCACCTTGGCGCCGGTGGCGCAGCCGCTCTCCAGTGTTGCGCCCACAAAGCAGGGGTCCGCGATCCGCTGAAGCACATTGTCAACCGCAAAGATGTCGAGCCACTCCACGCCCAGTTCCTTGGCGCGGTCCAGCACGCCGCTGTTCATCATGGAGAGGAACCAGCCGCCGTTTCCATTGGGCGAAGTGGCGATCCTGTACTTGCTCTCCATATAGACTTTGCCGTTGTAGTCCACGGCCGGAGCCATGTCCTGCTTGAAGAAGCGGACCATCTCCCTGTCATAGCCAAAGTAGTCCATCTTCTCCATGAACGCCACCGTCTTGTCGTGGTTCTTGTCGCTGGTCATGATAAAGAGCGGCACCGGTACACCGGCCTCATTCACGACGTCCATCAGATTTTCGATCAGGCGCTGCATGATATAGACCGGCTTCGTGATGCCGATATTGTACATGCACTTGGGGTCATCGGAGCCGAGTCTCGTACCCATTCCGCCCGCCAAAAGGACCGCGCCGATCTTCTGTGCGCGCAGCGCCTCCAGCCCGACCTTCTCGAAATGTGCTCTGTTCTTTTCGATCTCGGCGATCTCCATTGCGCCAAGAGGCGTGATCTTTCCTCTCTTTTGTCCCCCGTGAGGATTGGCCGCATAGCGGACCACGGAGAAGTCCGTTTCGTCGATCTGTGTGAGGAGTTCTTCCTTCTGCTCCTGCGTGAGCTCGTCAAAATAGTTAAGGACATGTGTCTGTCCGTATTCCGCCAGTTTCTTTTTTGCTTCTTCAAAATTCATAGCTGCCCCCTGATGATCCATGATCTCTTTATGTAAATATTGCCGCAAACACTATTTTAGCCGATTTTCCGATCCGTGTCCATTCATACATACCGCCCCGCAGGTATGATCAGTCTTCCGTTCCCTGAGCGCCGGATCCGCGGCGATTTAGCTATTATATTGACTGATTCGAGACGATATTGCGTATATTGTCCGTAAAAGCGACCAAAGCGGCGCACAACTGAAATTCTGATGCGCGATCACGTCCGATAAGTATTATAATAGTACCTGCGGTAAAACCGCTCTTATCTGTATTTTCCCGGCGCACTGTCTGAATCTGAGGGACATATCCCGGGGAAAATCTAAAAACTCATCGAAAGGATTCTTCTATTATGCGTATTACGTGTAGATCCAGGATCAAGAAACTCCGCAAACAGAACCGCTGCACACAGAAGGATGTCGCCGCTGTCATCAAAGTCGCTCCCCGCACCTACTCGGATTACGAGACGGGCCGCTGCCGCATTCCCATAGATTCTCTGATCCAGCTGGCCAGATTCTATGATGTAGATCTCAATTATATAGCCGGGATCAGCAACATCCGCAAGGAATACCCCTTCATCTGACCGCCGCAGGATGCATGGTCATTCCGCCTGCCGGTCCAGCGATAGGGCCGCCTTGAGCATGAGGGCGCACTCGATCCTCTTTTTGAACAATTCACACCCGTACTTGTACACGCCCGCGATCCCGCCGGTGGTGTGATAGGCATTCGCCGCACATCCGCCGGAGCAGTACAGCTTTGCCCAGCAGTCCGTGCATTCCGTATGGGAATATACATTGCAGTACTTGAATTCGTCCTGCTTTTCGTGATTGGTCACTCCGCTGTAGATATCGCCGAGCTTATATTCCGGGTCCCCCACAAACTGGTGGCAGGGATACAGGTCGCCCCACGCAGTGACAGCCATATATTCCGTGCCCGAGCCGCAGCCGGAGATCCGCTTGTAGATACAGGGACCGTGCTCGAGGTCGATCATATAGTGATAGAACGTGATGGGTCTGCCCTCCCGTTCTCTTCTGAGCATGTCCTTGGCCAGAATCTCATACTGTTCCAGGAGCACCGGCAGGTCCTCCTGCGTCAGCGCACTCGGGCTGTCCGGGGAGGTGACGACCGGCTCCATGGACAGTTCTGTGAATCCCAGGTCATCCGCCATGTGGAAAATATCCTTGGTAAAGTCCGTATTGAAATGTGTATAGGTGCCCCGCATGTAATACCCTTTTCCGCCGCGGGCTTTCACAAACTTCTGAAAGAGCGGGACAATACGGTCATAGCTTCCCCTGCCCTTGTGATCCACCCGGAAGCGGTCATTGACTTCTTTCCTTCCGTCAAGACTGAGCACCACGTTGTGGCATTCCCGGTTTGCCCATTCAATGACTTCGTCTGTGATCCCCACGCCGTTGGTAGTGAGCGTGAATCGGAAATTCTTCTTTTTTTCCTTTTCAATGCTCCTGGCGTATGCGACGAGCTGCTTGCACACCTCAAAGTTCATAAGCGGCTCGCCCCCGAAGAAGTCCACCTCCAGATTCTTTCTGAAGCCGGAGTTTTCCACCAGGAAATCCAGCGCGCGCTTTCCGGTCTCGAAACTCATCAGTCCCGCGGAGCCGTGGAACTTGCCCTGAGAGGCGAAACAGTATTCGCAGCCCAGATTGCACGTATGTGCCACGAGCAGACAGAGCGCCTTGATCACGGTATTTCTCTGTTTCATGTCATACTTGTGATCCTTGTAGACATCCTCTGTAAAGAGCTTCCCGGCATCCCGCAGCTCCTCGATATCCGCAAAGATGTCTGCCGCGTCCTCTTCGGTCAGTCCTTTGGCGCGATATTTTTTCTCGAGCAGCCTCCCGGTCTCTTCCTTTGTCTTCCCCTGGTCGAGGTACTGTATGGCGTCGTAGGCCGCCTCGTCCGTAATGTGGACGCTTCCGCTGAAGACATCCAGCACGATATTGTATCCGTTGAGCTTATATTGATGTATCATCTGCACTTCCTCTTTTTTACAAAACACACAACAAGGGCCGGAGTGCTCCCGCACCCCGGCCGACTGAGCGGATCATTCACCGTTCACCTGTCAGTTTCTCTTGTCACGAAATCTTCCGGCTCCGATCACTCGGCGTCTTTGTTCTCGCAAGCCTGATTGGCGATTCCGCAGCTTGTCTTGCAAGCGCTCTGGCAGGATGTCTGGCACTCGCCGCAGCCGCCGTTCTGCGCGCTCTTAGCCATGTCACGTGTATTCAGTGTCTGAATGTGCTTCATATCCATTCCCTTCTTTCTGCTTTTTATTGTATTGAGGTTATGTCTATAATACTAATCCACCGCTTCTTTTGTCAAGGCATCACTCTGCAAGGCACATGATCCTGTCCGGATGGTCCGCGTGCGTGTGATGCACCGGATTGCCGTCCTCCCCGCTCTTTCGGATGAGCCGGATATGCTCCTGCCCGATATACTCGCCGGGCGCCAGGATCGGGATCCCCGGCGGATAGGCATACAGATATTCGCCGCAGATCCGGCCTTCCGCCTCGTCCATATCGACTTCCTCGGCTTCGCAGCCGACTGCCGCCAGGATCGTGCAGGCTGTCTGCACCGGGGGCAGCGCCGTTTGCGGCGCTGCCTTTTTAGTGGTTCTCTCCCTGCCGGCCGCCTCGCTGTCCACTGCGCGAAGCGCCTCCGAAAGCCTGTGCAGATCCTCGTCCGTATCGCCGCAGCCGGTCATGGCGAGAACACAGTCTCCGCTGCACATCTCCGTCTCGATCCCATACCGCTCTCTCAGGAGCGCAGCTGCTTCTGCCCCGCTCAGGCCTGCCCGCCGGAATGAGATCCATATTTTGCTGCGGTCCCGCCGGTCACGGTTCATGAGACTGCCGGCACCGGACTTTGTCCCGCTCTCCGGCGCGCTGTCGGGATCCCATACCCGGACATAGCGGAGCGGTCTCACCGCATCATAGAAACGGTCGAGACGCTCTTTCCAGACACCGAACAGTTCCGGTCCCGCCTTTGCGAGCAGCTCCGTGCAGCTGTCAATGGAGATCATCAGCGGATAGGACGGCGAGCTGGTCTCAAAGATCCCCAGCTGCCTCTCCACCTCTTTGGACCTGATCAGGCTGCCCTGCAGATGCAGAAGCGCCGTCTGGGTCAGCGAAGGGAGCGTCTTGTGCACGCTCTGCACGACCAGGTCCGCGCCGCAGCGGACGGCCCCTGTCGGAAATCCGCCCTCTTCAAACAATCCCAGATGTGCTCCGTGCGCCTCATCCACCAGGAGCGGGATCCCGGCGCCGTGGCATACCTCCGCGATGGACCGGATATCGGAGACCACGCCTTCGTAGGTGGGAGAAGTCACAATGACCGCAGCGCTGCCGGGATGCCTGACGATACAGTCCCTCACCTGCTTCCTTGTGATCCCGCCGCATATGCCCGCCCGCCGGTATTGCGCGGGAAGGATCCAGTGGACCTTATAGCCGCCCAGTTCAATGGCGTGAAATACAGAGCGGTGGCAGTTGCGTGCCGCGATGATCTCGCCGCCAAAGGGCACAGCCGCCCGAATACCCGCCAGAATGCCGCAGGTACTGCCGCCCACCAGAAACCAGGTCCTGCCGCTGCCCCACAGGCGGGAGGCTCTCTCCATGGCGTCCCGCAGTATGCCGCCCGCATCATGAAGATCGTCCGCGCCGCTGATCTCCGTGATGTCCAGATCGTAGGGCAGACGCTCTGACGGCATCAGCATCCTCTTATGTCCGGGCATATGCATAGGGATCATGTTCCGGGTCAGTTTATTTACTTCCGCTTCCAGTTTCGATTCACACATTATTTGCACCTGTTCCATTCCCGGTTATTTGTAAAGCGCACAGGAACAGACTCACAACTCGAAAATGCGCCGGTTAAAAAGGCTGCCGCTTATATGCGGCAGCCTTTGCATTGAACTCTGATTCCTTACGGGATCTCCATTACAGCTGAGATGTGCAGTGAGGGCATCTTGTCGCCTCGATCGCGATCTCGCTCTTGCAGTAAGGGCA
>CACXGR010000169.1 GCA_902767235.1 uncultured Lachnospiraceae bacterium
CGCGTGCTTGATCTGGCGCACCAGCGCCTCCTCAAATATGTGGCGGTTCTTGCCCTTGATGCCGATCTCCGCGTACTTGATCAAAAAAGACTGATATTTCATAAATAATAAAACCTCTGTGCTTAGTGCCTGGTATATCTTCTCAAAAAGGGGATCAGTTCATGCAGGGCGTCCGAGGCCTGCCGGATGTCCTCCTCCGTGTTCATCTCGGACAGGCTGAGCCGGATCGTGTTGTCCATGTAGGCTCTGGGAAGCCGGATCGCCTCCAGCGTCGCCGACAGGTGCGGCCGGTTGGTCGAACACGCGCTGCCCGAGGAGACGTAGACGCCCTTTTCCTCGAGCGCATGCAGCAGCACTTCCGCGCGCACGCCCGCCGTCGTCAGGCTGATGATATGGGGCGCGCCCTCTCTTCCCCGGGGACCGTTGATCTGAATGTCCGGGATATCGGAGACCAGCGAGATAAACTGCTCCCTCAGTCCGTACAGTCTCTCCAGTCCGCTGTCCAGATCCTGATAGAGCATCTTGGCGGCCAGTCCCATGCCGGCGATGCCGGCCACATTCTCCGTGCCGGAGCGCATACCGTTCTGCTGTCCGCCGCCGAAGATCAGGTTTCTCACCCTCACTTTGTCGGCGATATAGAGGAAGCCGATGCCCTTGGGCGCGTGGATCTTGTGTCCGCTGACAGCCAGGAAGTCGACGCCCCACTTCTTGGGGAAGATCCGGGCCTTGCCGAACCCCTGCACCGCGTCCACGTGAAAGAGCACGGAGGGATTCTTCGCCTTGATCAGGCGGCCGATCTCCTCGATGGGCTGGACCGCGCCGATCTCGTTGTTGGTATGCATGACGGAGACAAGGATCGTGTCATCCCGGACCGCGTCCGCCACTTCCTGCGGGGAGACGACGCCCCGCTCGTTCACGGGGAGATAGGTCACCTCAAAGCCCTGCTCCTCCAGGAACTTCATGGCTTCGAGGACAGCGGGGTGCTCGATCTTCGTCGTGATCAGGTGCCTGCCCGCCCGCTGATTGGCCAGCGCGCCGCCGATGATGGCGATGTTGTCGGACTCGGTTCCGCAGGAGGTGAAGAGGATATTCTTCTCTTTGACTTTCAGGATCTGCGCCAGCGTCCTGGCGGCCTCCGTAATGTACTTCTCGGCCTCCACGCCCTTGTGGTGCATGCTGGAGGGATTGCCGTACTCCTCCAGGTATATTTTGCTCATCAGGTCCACGACCTCCGGAAAGCACCGGGTCGTGGCTGAGTTGTCCAAATACGCTTCTCTCATTTTCCTCTCCAATCTGTCGTACCCTGCATCATAACACATCATTTCCCCGATTACAAACAAAGCCTGTCAAAATCAGGCCAGGCCGGTCTCGAAGCGGTAGATCAGCCAGGAGAGCACCACCATCGCGGCCGTCTCCGTCCGCAGGATCCGCCGGCCCAGGGAGATCGGGAGAATACCGGCCTCTCTCGCCATTTCCACTTCCCCGGGCTCAAATCCGCCCTCGGGTCCGATGAAGATCGAGAGGGAGCTCCCCTCCCGGATCCCTTCCATCAGTTCCCTGGTGCTGCCGTCCTCCTCCTGCAGCTCGTAGGGGAGAAGGCGAGTTTCCGTATTCTGCACCGCGAAGCGGACCGCCTCCTCCATGCTCATGGGCTCGCGGACAAGGGGCACCACCGCCCTGCGGCTCTGCTTGGCCGCCGCCTCCGCTATGGTCTGCCATCTCTGGGTCCTCTTGGCCTTCTTGGCGCCGTCGAGTTTGACGATGCTGCGCCGCATCTGCACCGGTATGATCTGCGCCGCGCCCAGCTCGACGGCTTTCTGCACGATCAGGTCCATCTTGTCCGCCTTGGGAAGGCCCTGGAAGAGATATACCTTGACCGGCAGTTCCACATCGGCTTCCTTGACAAAGCGGAGCCGGCAGATGACCTCGGAATCCGTAAAGGCCTCTATGCCATAGCGGTACTCCCGCTCGTCCTGCCCGGTCCTGACGCTGATCTCATCGCCCGGCTTCAGGCGCAGCACATTTTTGATATGATTGACATCCCCGCCCGACACATGCAGGAGGTCGCCCTGCATCTGCGAGGGGTCCACAAAAATATGAAGCATATCCTTCTCCCTGTCTTACTCTGCCGCGGGCTTTCTGCCGACGACGCAGCGCCACTCGCCCTGGGCCGTCACGCTGACCACTTCCAGTCCCGCTGCCCGCATCGCCTCCGCGACGCTGTCCTCGCGTCCCTCCAGGATGCCGGAGGTGATGTAATATGCGCCGGGCTTCATGGCCGGCACCACATGCGGGGTGAGCGGGATCAGCACATCCGCCAGGATGTTCGCCGCCACGATGTCATATTTTTCCTTTCCGACCTCCTGCTGCACTTTCTCGTCGTCGATCAGGTTGCCCAGGATCACATGGAACTTAGCGGGGTCCACACCGTTGGTCCTGAGATTGTCCTCGATGGCGGGCGGCGCGCAGGGGTCCAGGTCAGTGCCCACGGCGCTCTTGATCCCCATCATCAATGCCAAAATAGCGAGGATCCCGCTCCCGGTCCCGACGTCGAGCATCACGGTCTCCGGGGTGATGTACTTTCGGATCTGCCGGATGCAGAGCTGCGTCGTCTCGTGCATGCCGGTGCCGAAGGCCGTGCCGGGGTCGATGTGGAAGATCAGCGCAGGCTCTTTGTCCGTGATCTCCGGCTCCTCCCAGGAGGGAATCGCCAGGATATCGTCGATCCAGAACTGGTGGAAGTACTGCTTCCAGTTGTTGATCCAGTCCAGGTCCTCGGTCTGGTCGATGGTGACGGTGCCCTCTCCGATGTCGGAGTATGTCCGGAGCATGGCCAGCTCCTCCAGGATCTCCTTCTTTACCTCTTCGGGCGTTTTGGGCTCGTCATTGACGAGGACATTTCCGTCCTCCGTCTCCTCAAGGAAGAAGCTCAGCACAGCTGTGCCGTCGTCCTCTCCCGCCTCCGGCAGAATGTCCACGAACATCTGCTCCTTCTCCGCCGCCGTCAGCGGCACGTGGTCCTCGATCTGAGCACCGTACAGGCCGATGTCCTGCATGGAGCTGATCACGATATCTTCCGCCTCGGACCTGGTGCGGACTCTGAATGCGATCCATTTCATATGCTGTCTTCCTCCGATCTTAAATCGCACAAAGAGCCGGCAGTGCACGCTGCACTGCCGGCTGGCTGTATGCTCAGTTCTTCCAGAACTTTTTCTTTTTGGGCTGCTGCTCTTTTTTGGTCTTGCCGTCTTTCTTGTTCTCCCCGGTCGCCCGATCGGCCTCTCCAAGCGAGTCTCCGGTGAGGGCGTCGAACTGCCTGAGCAGTTCCTTGGCCTCTTTGCTCAGCTTGGAAGGTGTCTCCACCACCAGCGTCACATAGTGATCGCCGCGGATCGCCTGGTTTCGGATCGTAGGAACGCCCTTCCCCTTGAGCCTGATTCTCGTGTCGGTCTGCGTACCCGCCTTCACGTCATAGATCACCTTGCCGTCGACTGTATTGATGACAATACTGCCGCCCAGCGCCGCGATCGCGTAGGAGATGGGGACCGTTGAGAAAATATTGTAGTCCTGACGAATGAACTCGGGGTGCTGCTCGACGATCACTTCCACGAGAAGGTCGCCTCTGGGGCCGCCGTTCACGCCGGGCTCGCCCTTGTCCCGGATCCGGACGCTCTGTCCGTTGTCGATACCTGCCGGGATCGAGACCTTGATCGTCTTGCGGCTGGTGATATATCCGCTCCCGCCGCACTGCGTGCACTTGTCCTTGATGATCTTGCCGCTTCCGCCGCAGTCCGGGCAGGTCTGCACGTTGCGGACCGTTCCGAAGAAGGACTGCTGGGTGAAGACCACCTGGCCCTTTCCTCCGCACTTGGGACACATCTGAGGCGTCGTGCCCGGTTTGGCACCGGTCCCTGAGCATGTCGGGCAGGGGTCCTTGAGATTGAGGGTGATCTCCTTCTCCACGCCTGTGATCGCCTCCAGGAAAGTGATCCGGACGCTGGTGCGCACATTGGCGCCCTTCATCGGGCCGTTTGCCGGTCCCCTTCTGCCGCCTCCGAAGAAATCGCCGAAGAGGTCCCCGAAAATATCGCCGAAATCAGCCGTATTGAAATCAAAGCCGCCCGCGCCGAAACCGCCGGTCCCGTCAAAAGCCGCATGGCCGAACTGGTCATACTGTCTGCGCTTATCCGCGTCACTTAAGACGGCATATGCCTCCGAGGCCTCCTTGAACTTGGCTTCCGCATTCTTGTCCCCCGGGTTCATATCGGGGTGATACTTCTTGGCCAGTTTCCTGTATGCCTTCTTGAGATCCTCGTCGGATGCATCCTTGGCGACGCCTAATACTTCATAATAGTCCCGTTTCTGTTCTGCCATACTCTTCTTTCGTTCTCTCGCGTGTTTTTCTCTGTTTACAAGGGATTTGCCCAAACCGCGCGGTCGCGCGGCCTGGGCACCCCTTAAACTATATCATTTTCTATTATATTTCAAGACCTAAACGGTCTTCTGAATTCTAAAAAGTGCGTTAGTATTCTTTAGAATTTTTAGACCTCACGATAGTCGCCGTCAACAACATCATCATTGTTTCCGGCACCGGATCCGCCTGCCTGGCTGTTCATGTCGGGGCCTGCGCCCTGAGCGCCCTGCATATTCTGATACATCTGCGTGAAGAGCTGCTGAGAATCGTTCATCAGCTTCTCCTTGCCGGACTTGAGGGCGTCGATATCAGCGTCGCTGATGTCGGTCTGGTCCTTGGTTCTCTCAAGGACAGCCTTGAGGTCTGCGATCTCGGACTCAACGTTGGCCTTTGCGCTCGCGTCGATCTTGTCGCCGACTTCCTTCAGGGCCTTCTCAGTCTGGAATACGATGGAGTCCGCCTCATTTCTGGCGTCGACGCCTTCTTTGCGCCTTCTGTCCTCTGCCTCGTACTGAGCTGCTTCCTTAACTGCCTTCTCGATATCCTCATCGGACATGTTGGAGCCGGCCGTGATGGTGATGTGCTGCTCTTTGCCTGTGCCCAGATCCTTCGCGGATACATTTACGATACCGTTGGCATCGATATCAAAGGTGACCTCGATCTGCGGTACGCCGCGCATTGCGGGCGGGATTCCGTCCAGTCTGAACTGGCCGAGGGACTTGTTGTCTCTGGCGAACTTTCTCTCGCCCTGAAGAACGTTGATGTCAACTGCCGTCTGGTTGTCAGCAGCGGTGGAGAACACCTGGCTCTTCTTGGTGGGGATGGTCGTATTTCTCTCGATCAGAGGGGTAGCGATGCCGCCCATGGTCTCGATGGAAAGGGTCAGGGGCGTAACATCCAGAAGAAGGATGTCGCCTGCGCCTGCATCGCCTGCCAGCTTGCCGCCCTGGATGGCTGCGCCGATGGCAACACACTCATCGGGGTTCAGGGTCTTGGAAGGCTCGTGGCCGGTCAGCTGCTGAACCTTGTCCTGTACGCAGGGGATTCTGGTGGAACCGCCTACCAGCAATACTTTGCCAAGGTCGGAGTTGTTCAGGCCTGCGTCTCTCATCGCGTTCTGGACCGGGATAGCGGTCTTCTCTACCAGGTCACTGATCAGCTCTTCGAATTTTGCTCTGCTCAGGTTCATGTCGAAGTGCTTGGGGCCCTCTGCGGTAGCGGTGATGAAAGGAAGGTTGATGTTGGTCGTTGTCGCGCTGGACAGCTCCTTCTTGGCCTTCTCTGCCGCCTCTTTCAGTCTCTGCAGCGCCATCTTGTCGCCGGAGAGGTCAACGCCCTCTTTGGCCTTGAACTCACGGACCATCCAGTCAATGATCCTCTGGTCGAAGTCGTCGCCGCCCAGGTGGGTGTCGCCGTTGGTGGACAGAACCTCGATGACGCCGTCGCCGATCTCAATGATGGAGACATCGAAAGTACCGCCGCCCAGGTCGTAGACCATGATCTTCTGCTCTTTCTCATTGTCAAGGCCATAAGCCAGCGCTGCTGCTGTGGGCTCATTGATGATTCTCTTCACATCCAGGCCCGCGATCTTGCCTGCGTCCTTTGTAGCCTGTCTCTGTGCGTCGTTGAAGTATGCGGGCACAGTGATGACTGCTTCCGTAACCTTCTCGCCCAGATAGCTCTCTGCGTCCGCTTTCAGCTTCTGCAGGATCATCGCGGAGATCTGCTGGGGTGAATACTTCTTTCCGTCGATGGTGCGGCCGCGGTCCGTGCCCATATCTCTCTTGATGGAAGCGATCGTGTTGTCCGCGTTGGTAACTGCCTGACGCTTTGCGGGCTCACCTACCAGTCTCTCGCCGTTCTTTGTAAATGCTACGACGGAGGGTGTGGTCCTGGCGCCTTCCTGGTTTGCGATAACTGTGGGCTTTCCGCCTTCCATAACTGCTACGCAGCTATTGGTTGTTCCAAGGTCAATTCCGATAATCTTGCTCATAATTTCCTCCTCATTGCGCTTTGCGCGCTCTTTATTTCAGGATTTGTGGTTTGTTTGTATTTTTGTCAAAATATATGTACTCGGTTGGGAACAGGCATCCCGTTCCGCCCCGCAATGTTCACTGCTTTACTGTACGACCCCTACCATGGAGTGCCGGATCACTGTGTCGTGGTAGGTGTAGCCCTTGAGGAACTCCTGTGCCACTACGCCGCTCTCATACTCGTCACTCTCCACCTGCATCACTGCGTTGTGGTAGTTGGGATCAAACTCTTTGCCGACCGCCTCGATGGGCTTCACGCCCAGATCCTCCAGCTGCTTGAAAAGCTGCTTGTAGATCATCTCCATGCCGCTGGCGAGAGGGCTTTCTTTTTCCTCCTCGGGAACCGCCGCAAGGCCTCTCTCGAAGTTGTCGACGACCGGAAGCATCTTCTCGATCACGTTCCGCTCACCCATGGAGAACATCTGCTCTTTTTCCTTGGCTGTGCGCTTGCGGAAATTGTCAAACTCTGCCATCTGGCGCTTCACCTTGTCCTCCAGTGCAGCTACCTTGTCCTGCATGGCTTTGTTCTTTCCTTCCGGAGCCTTTTCTTCGGCCTGCGCTTCTGCGCCCGGCTCTTCGCTCTCTCCGGCCTTATCCGCTGCCGGATCCGCTTCTGCCTCGGCTGTCTCCTCTTCGTTCATCTCAGCAGCAGCCTCTTCGGCATTTTCCGCCTCCGTCTTGGCAGCCTCTTCGACGTCCTGCTCGTTCACTTTCTTCTCAGCTTCTGCCATATATTCCTTTCCGCCCGTTCTGTGCTTCGAGGCTGAACGGAGCTATTTCCTTTACTACTGTTTATATAGATCATCGAGCTGTTTCATGATGTGCGAGAGCACATCCACGACCCTCTCGTAATCCATCCTTCTCGGGCCGATGATCCCGACCGTGCCCTTCATTCCGTCGCCCAGGTCGTAAGTCGCTGTGACGACGCTGCAGTCCTTCATACTGCTCACCGGCATCTCATTGCCGATATATACCTGGATTCCTGTCTCGCTGCTGTCCGACAGAGATTCCTGGACGATACTTGTCAGTGCCTGTTTCTCCTCGAAATCACTGATGATCTCACTGGCTTTGCGGTGATCCGCCAGCTCCGGATACCGGAAAATATTGTTGGCGCCGCTGGTATATATCTTGAGATCCTCTTCGCTGCGGACGATATCAGCCGCGGCATCAAAGACATCGCTCACGATCTCTGTATGTATGCCGGCGTCCCGCTTAATGGATTCGATCAGTCCCAGCGTGATCTGCTCAACCGGCAGTCCGCACAGGTTCGTGTTGAGCAGCATGTTCAGCTTGAAGATCTGCTCCGCATCCAGAGGGCTCTCCACCGGGATGACCCTGTTTCTGATCAGGTTCCCCTCCAGTACGATCACAGCCAGGATGTTGCCTTCATCCACCTGGGAGAGCTGGATGAATTTGATCTTGTTGTGGCGCACCATCGGCGAAGAAATCATCGAGGCGTAATTCGTATTGGTCGCCAGGAGCTTGGCCACCTGCTGAAGAAGATTCTCCAGGCGGTCCTGCTTCTGTACGAGCATGTTCTTCATCTCGTCCACCTGCTGCCGCTCGCTGCTGAGCATGTTGTCCACATACAGCCGGTAACCGGCGTCTGTCGGAATGCGTCCCGCCGAAGTGTGCGGCTGCATGATCAGCCCCATCTCCTCGAGATCCGCCATTTCATTCCGGATCGTCGCACTGCTCAGTTTCAGGTCCGTGTATTTGGAGATCGTCCTGCTCCCCACCGGTTCGCCGGTCTCCAGGTAATTGCGGATGATGGCCTGCAATATTTTCATCTTGCGATCCTGCAGTTCCATAATATCCCTCACTCTGAATTGAAACCGGAAAACATTTCTGCGTTATTAGCACTCGACTCGATTGAGTGCTAACATCTTTCTTGTATAAAATAGCACTCGCCTATTGGGATGTCAACCGGATTTCTTTTCGAATTTCTAAAAAAATTATGAACATAGAAGGACACAATTGTCGTTCGAGTA
>CACXGR010000170.1 GCA_902767235.1 uncultured Lachnospiraceae bacterium
GGACTTGAACCCACACTATGTTGCCATAACAGGCACCTGAAGCCTGCGCGTCTGCCATTCCGCCACTCCTGCGAACAAATGTTATTCTAACTTTATTAAGATAAATTGTCAACACCAAAATAAAAATGCAACAAAAATTTCAAAATTAAAAAAGGAAAAAGCAAAAGGGCATAGAATAAATAAATATAGAAGCGGAAAACAGTAAAGAACAGCTTCACATATCTGTGCCCACATCAACATTCTCATTTATGAAGAGGCAATCCGTTGACGATCAGACAAGAACTGGAAATTAGAGAAAAAGAGATCCTTGCGCCCTGGGCTTCGTTCTCTGCTTTGTCGCGGGGAAGAATGACCGAGGAGGATCAGTGTGATATCCGGCCTGTGTTCCAAAGAGACAGGGACCGGATCCTTCACAGCAAATCCTTCAGGAGGCTCAAGGATAAGACACAGGTATTTTTGTCTCCCGACGGCGACCACTACCGCACCAGAATGACGCACACGCTGGAGGTCTCTCAAAATGCGCGCACGATCGCGAAGGCCCTCCGGCTCAATGAGGACCTGGTGGAAGCGATCGCACTGGGGCACGACATCGGGCACACGCCCTTCGGCCATGCCGGGGAGAGGGCACTCAACCGCATTGCGCCAGGCGGTTTCCGGCACAACGAACAGAGTCTTCGCACCGTCGATATCCTGGAGAAAGACGGGGCGGGACTCAATCTGACAATGGAAGTGCGGGACGGGATCGTCAATCATCAGATGAGCACCCTGCCCTTTACGCTTGAGGGACAGATCGTACGTCTCTCCGATAAGATCGCATACATTCATCACGATATGGACGACGCGATCCGGGGAGGGATCCTGACAGAGGACGATGTGCCGGAGAAAATAGCGAAAGTGGCGGGCAGGACGCTGGGCGAGCGGCTGGACCGCTTCATTCACGACATCATAAGGACCAGCCAGGGAAGACCTGTGATCGAGATGTCCGAGGAAGTCTCGAAGGCGTTTATGGATATGCGGGCTTTTATGTTTGAGAGCGTGTACACCAATCCGGTAGCCAAGGCGGAAGAGGTGAAAGCGGAGAAGATGGTGGAGACACTGTACGAATACTATATGACACACAGTGACGAGCTGCCGGCGCCGCACAGGGAGAGGATCGAGACGGGAACGCCTGTATATAAAGCGGTCTGCGATCACATATCGTCGATGTCAGACCGGTATGCGATCATGACATTCGAGTCGCTGTTTGTCCCCAGGACATGGGGCGTCATGTAAGCGGAAAGAGTAAAAGCTGAAAGAGTAAATATGTATTATCCGGATGAAAAAGTGGAGGAAGTCCTGCGCGCCAACAATATCGTTGACGTGGTGGGATCCTATGTCCATCTTCAAAAAAAGGGCGCCAACTATTTTGGCCTGTGCCCCTTTCATAATGAAAAATCTCCTTCCTTTTCCGTCTCTGAGCCCAAGCAGATGTTCTACTGCTTCGGGTGCGGCGCAGGGGGAAACGCGGCCACTTTTTTGATGAAGTATGAAAACTACAGTTTTCAGGAAGCCCTGCAGACCCTGGCCGACAGAGCCGGCATCAAGCTCCCGGAAGTCAATTACAGCGAAGAAGCCAGAAAGAGAGAGGAAAAAAGGAAGCTTCTGCTGGCGGTCAATAAAGAGGCGGCCGTGTATTATTACAGACTGCTGCGTTCCGAGAAAGGCAGAAAAGGCCTTCGCTATCTGGCGGAAAGGAAACTGGACCGCGTGACGATGCGGGATTTCGGGCTGGGCTATGCCGACGGATCGGGCAGCGACCTGACGGCTCACCTCAAAAGCTGCGGCTATTCAGACGATGTGATCCTGGAAGCTGGCGTCGCGGCATTTGATGAAAAGAGAGGCATGCACGACAAATTCTGGAACCGCGTGATCTTCCCGATCATGGACGTCAGGGGACAGGTGATCGGATTTGGCGGACGCGTGATGGGAGACGCCAAGCCCAAATATCTCAATTCGCCGGAGACGGAAGTCTTTGACAAGAGCCGGAATCTATACGGACTGAATATAGCCAGGCGGTCAAAGGCACCTTACAAAATATTGTGCGAAGGCTACATGGACGTCATCTCCATGCACCAGGCCGGCTTTCATGAAGCGGTCGCCTCGCTTGGCACCTCCTTTACAGAGGGGCAGGCATCTCTCATCAAGAGATATGCGCAGGAGGTGCTGCTCGCCTATGACAGCGACGGAGCAGGCGTGCGCGCGGCGCTCCGCAGTATAGGCATACTGAAAAAGGCGGGGATCCCCTGCAGGGTAATCGACCTCAGGCCCTGCAAAGACCCTGATGAGTTTATCAAGGCATATGGCGCGGATGCTTTTCGGGAGAGGATCAGCGGGGCTGAGAACAGCTTTTTCTATGAACTGCGCATGAAACAGCGGGAGTTTTCCATGGAGGATCCCGGGCAGAGAACGCAGTTCCACCACGCGATCGCAGCAAAGCTGTGTGGGATCGCGGATGAAATAGAGAGGGAGAATTACCTCAAAGAAGCAGCCAGAAAGTACTATGTGGACGAGGGAGGGCTGCGGAGACTGGTGGCCTCTTACGGACGAAGCGGCGCAGCGGAGTCCGTCTGGAGAGACGGCGCAGCTAGTGCGCGAAGCGCACCGGACAGACCTGCCGGCACCAGAGCCGCGAAGGATCCGGACGAGACAGAAAGACGAAACGAGAGACTGCTCCTGACATGGCTCGCAGACGAGCCGGAGATCTTTGCACAGATCTCTCCATATATTCAGCCTGAACATTTTCACGAGGGCGTTTATCGTCAGGCGGCAGAAGGATATTGGAGGATTCTTTCCGAGCAGGGCGGAGGCAACCCCGCTTCGGTGATCGGTATGTTTGAGACAGAGCAAGAGCATGAGACGGCAGCCTCCCTGTTCAACACAAGGCTGAAGGGCCTGCACGCGGCAAGGGACAGAGAGAAGGCGCTCAGGGACATTGTGATCTCGGTACGGACATCCGCCGCCGACAGGCAGCAGAAAAGGAATGAGAACAGCGCGCAGGAGCCTACGGCGGAAGAAGTCCGCGATATGATCCAAACGAGGCGGGACCTGCAGGCGCTCAGAAGCATTCGCTTTCACCTTGCCGACGCGCCATGAGACAGGCCGTATGTTTGAGGCACTGTCAGGCGGAATGCATCAGAAACAATAGGAACGGAGGAAACAAGAATGGGCGGTAAAACGGACAAGCAGCAGCAGGAGATCATGACGCAGATCGAAGTCAACAGAAGGATCGGCGATCTGATCGAAGAGGGCAAGAAAAAGAAAGGCGTCCTCGAAGAGAGCGAAGTGCGGGCTGAGTTCAAGACCATGAAGCTGACCGATGATACATACGACTATATTGTTCAGGTCCTTGAAAAGAACGACATCGATGTGCTGCAGGTCGTCGAGGGAGACGACAGTGATGCGCTCGATGAAGATCTCAACCTGATGGATGAGAACAATGAAGAAGAGGGCGATCTGATGGACCTGAGCGTCCCGGATACGATCAATATAGAGGATCCTGTACGCATGTATCTGAAGGAGATCGGCAAAGTGCCCCTTCTGACAGCAGAAGAAGAGATCGATCTGGCCAAGCGGATGGAGGCGGGAGACGAAGAAGCCAAGAAGAGACTGGCTGAGGCCAATCTCCGGCTGGTCGTCAGTATCGCCAAGCGCTATGTCGGCCGCGGAATGCTCTTCCTTGACCTGATCCAGGAAGGAAATCTGGGTCTGATCAAGGCAGTGGAAAAATTTGACTACAATAAGGGATTTAAGTTCTCCACCTATGCGACCTGGTGGATCCGCCAGGCGATCACAAGAGCCATTGCGGACCAGGCGAGGACGATCCGTATCCCCGTTCACATGGTGGAGACCATCAATAAACTCGTCAGAGTGAGCAGACAGCTCCTGCAGGAACTGGGAAGAGAACCTACGCCCGAGGAGATCGCCGAGAGAATGGAGATCCCCGTAGAGAGAGTGCGCGAGATCCTCAAGATCTCCCAGGAGCCCGTCTCTTTGGAGACGCCGATCGGCGAGGAGGAGGACAGCCATCTGGGCGATTTCATCCAGGATGACAATGTGCCGGTTCCCGCTGAGGCGGCCGCCTTCACACTCCTCAAAGAACAGCTGGTGGAAGTGCTCGGCACGCTCACAGAGAGAGAGCAGAAGGTGCTGCGCCTGAGGTTCGGCCTCGACGACGGAAGAGCCAGAACCCTCGAAGAGGTGGGCAGGGAATTTAATGTCACCAGAGAGCGCATCCGCCAGATCGAGGCCAAGGCGCTGCGCAAACTCCGCCATCCCAGCAGAAGCCGCAAGCTCAAGGACTATCTGGACTGAGACGGCCCATGGGAACGGATCTGAAACTGTCAAAAAGATTGTCCGCCATCGCGGACATGGTGAATACCGGCACCGAATATGCAGACGACGGAAAGTATTTCCTGTGTGACGTCGGGACGGATCACGCGCATATTCCGATCAAGCTGATCCTTGACGGGACGATTTCCGGCGCCATTGCCATGGATGTGATCGGAGGCCCTCTTGAAAAGGCGCGCGGAAACATAGAACTCTACGGCGCTGGGGACCGGATCACGCTCAGGCTGTCCGACGGGCTTGACGCCTATGTCCCGGGAGAAGCCCAGGGACTTGTGATCGCGGGAATGGGCGGCAGGATCATGAGCAGGATACTGCTCAGAGAGCCGTTGAAGTCATGCGATTTTAAAGAGCTCATCCTCCAGCCCCAGGCAGATCCCGATTTTGTCAGAAGGGCGGTCAGGGAACTGGGACTGTACCCGGACAGGGAGGAGATCGTCTTCGAGGACGGCAAGTATTACCCGGTGATACACGTTGTACACCGCTGTACAAAGGGACCTGACTGGGAGAAGGTATACGGAAGCGCGCAGGATGAGAAAGAGGCGGCTTTCAGACAGGCGGTGGAGGACGAATTCGGTCCGGTGCTCCTGCGGGAGCGCAGCGGGATGGCGCATCAGTATCTTCTCTGGCAAAAGGGCGTCAACGACAGGATCATTCAATCCCTCTCCCTTGTTAAGGACGCCGGACGTCCGGCGCTATTGGAGAAAAAAGAGCAGGTCATAAGGAAGGAACGGATGATCCTGGCCGCATTGGGATTTTTTGACAGGTAAAAAGGAGGCGGATATGAAACTGAAAGAGATCATGCAGATGCTCGATGAATTCTGTCCCCCGGGCTTTGCGATGTCCTGGGACAATGTCGGCCTGCAGGTCGGAAGATCCGACAAGGAAGTTCAGACGATCGCGCTGGCATTGGACGCCACGTCCGAGGTGATCGACAAGGCTGTCCGGGAAGGGGCGGACCTGATCCTGACCCATCATCCGCTTCTCTTTGGCCCGGTCAAGAAAGTGACCGACAGCGATCATGTCGGAAAGAGAGTCTTAAAGCTGGCCCGCGAAGATATCGCCTGCTTTGCGATGCACACGAATTTTGATGTGCTGGGGATGGGCGATGCGGCCGCTGACCTGCTGAAGCTCGCCGACAGGGAAGTCCTGGAAGTCACTTTTGAAGACGACATTTCCGTGGAAGGTCTCGGGAGAATCGGGTCAATGATCGAACCCATGAAGCTCTCGGAGGTCGCCGCCAGGACGGCCGAAGTCTTTGAAGTGGAGAACGTCCGCTACTACGGAGATCCGGATGAGATGATCGTTACCTGTGCGATCCTGCCCGGTTCCGGACATGGGGAGATCGACCTTGCAGCCAAATGCGGCGCTGACGTGATCATCACAGGCGATATTTCCCACCATGACGGCATTGACGCTGTTGAAAAGGGGATAGCGGTCATAGACGCGGGCCACTACGGAGTGGAGAAGATCTTTATCCCGTATATGAAGGAATATCTGGAAAGAGAGATGCCTGAGATCAGGATCCTGTCCTGCGACATGGGCGGACCTTTTCAAAACACATACCGGTTGACAAGTGATCAGTGAAATTCATCAGAGAGGAGGAACAACCATGCCGACAGTTGCGATCAAGGGAAAGTATCTTCAGTTCGATAAGGGAACGACTTTTGAAAACATTGTAAGAGACTATCAGGAACAGTATAACAATTCCATTGCGCTGGTATTCTTCAACGGAAAGATGAAGGAACTGACGAAGCGTCTTGAGAGGGACGGCGCCGTTTCCTTTGTCACCACAAGGGACAGTGCCGGCCACAATTCCTATGTCCGCACAGCCCAGATGATGCTCGTCAAAGCGGTTCGGGACATTGTCAAGGAGATGGGAAACGACATTCATGTCAAAGTAGAGTTCGCCCTGGGCAACGCTTTCTACTGCTCCGTACACGGCGATATTGTGGTGGACGATGAATTTGCCTCCAAAGTGGAGGAACAGATGCGGCAGATCAATGCCAGAAAGATCCCGATCATCAAAAAGACCTATCCGATCGACGACGCGATCGAGCTCTTCAAGCGCCAGGGCATGCATGATAAGGAGAGGCTCTTCCATTACAGAAGAGGATCCACCATCAATGTATACAGTATGGAAGGGTATTATGACTATTTTTACGGTTATATGCTCCCCTCAACGGCTTATGTAAGCCTGTTCAAAGTACAGGCATACCGTGACGGTCTGCTGCTGATCCTTCCCCGTCAGGAGAACCCTTTCGAGATCGAAGAATTCGTGGATGAGGAGAGTCTCTTCGAGCAGCTCTATCTCGCCACGAAGTGGGGAGACCTGGTCAATATCAGTACGGTCGGCGATCTGAACGACGCGATCTGCGGCGGCAGCATCAGTGATATGATCCTGGTTCAGGAAGCGCTGCAGGAGCGGAGGATCGGAGAGATCGCGGAACAGATCTTCCGGAAAAAGTCGACCAAATTCGTGCTGGTGGCCGGCCCCAGTTCGTCAGGGAAGACGACATTTGCCCACCGGCTCGCGATACAGCTTCGGTCCTTCGGGCTCAGGCCGCACATCATCAGCATGGATGACTATTTTGTAAACCGCGAGAAGACACCCATCGATATCGACGGGAATTATAATTATGAAGCGTTTGAAGCGATCGACATCGATCTGTTTACGGATGATATGCTGGATCTTTTGGACGGGGAGACCGTTGAAATGCCCCACTTTGACTTCAAGATCGGCAAACGGGTCTACAGAAAGAACTATCTTAAACTCGACGAGGATGACATCCTGATCATTGAAGGAATTCACGGCCTCAATCCCAAGGCGACCAAGGACCTGCCGGATGAGAACAAGTTCAAGATCTATATCAGCTGCATGACCAGCCTCAACATCGATGAGCACAACCGCATTCCGTCCACAGATGCGAGGCTTCTGCGGCGCATGGTCAGGGACGCCAGGACAAGGGGCAACTCCGCCCAGCACACATTTGAACTGTGGCCCAAGGTCAGGGCCGGTGAAGTGGAAAACATATTCCGCTTCCAGGACGACGCGGACGCCGTGTTCAATTCGATGCTGATCTATGAACTCGCAGTGCTCAAACAGTTCGCGGAGCCGCTGCTCTTCAACGTCAGGCAGAACGAGGCGCCTTATTACGAGGCCAAGAGACTCCTCAAGTTCCTGGAATATTTTGTCGGCGTAGACACCGCTTCCGTACCCACCAACTCCCTTCTTCGCGAATTCGTGGGAGGCGGCTGTTTTACGGAGGTCAGTTGACAACAACGGATGCCGCGAGTAAAATGCTTTAGGAAATAAGCAGGGCAGACGATCGCAGCTGCATGTCCCGAAAGGGCGCAGGTGAGGAAAGTCCGGGCTTCACAGGGCAGGATGCCGGATAACGTCCGGTGGAGGTGACTCCCA
>CACXGR010000171.1 GCA_902767235.1 uncultured Lachnospiraceae bacterium
GGAGCAGGACCATGATTCGGGCCTTTCGCGACGCAAATCATGTCTTCTACTTCTTTTGTGTATTGCATATGACACTTATCCTCCTTTATAAAGTTTGGACTTTTGTACGTGCTATCATTCTACCATACACTGCTGTGTATTTCCAAATAATTATGTAGCATCGACAAAAAAAGTTAAATATCCCCCGCTATTGTTGTTAGTTATTACTAATCACAGTCAAAGATCGCTTTTTTTGCGATCCTGTCGCCATACACCCTTTTCCATCTCAGATGCGGCTCCGACTCGGCGTAGGCGGGGAGCGCCTCCTTATCCATATCAATGATGATCATCAGGTCGTAGCGGTTTGCGATATCGGAATTGGATACACACAGATCCAGCGCATGGATCCCCGGGATCTCCAGCGTTTCCTTGAAGATCTCACGAACGGGTTCGACCAGCGCTTTCACGTCTGTCCCCTCAGTAAACTTCACGATGATATAGTGTTTCATCTCCCATTTCTCCTCTCTTTTTGAATCTGAACGGTATGTCCGGATCGCTCAGAAGCTGGGATGCTCGCGCAGAAGCGCCAGCGTTTGTTCGAGCATTTCCTGACTGATCCCGTTTGCCAGAACGGCTTTTTTGATGCCCGGCACATGCTTCGTCAGCTCTGTGTTGATCAGTTCCTCGCTGGTCTGATCAGCGGCGGCGCATCCCGCACAGCGCCCCGTCAGGCGAAAGAACACGACGCCTCCTTCCACGCCCGCCACCTGCAGGTCCCCGCCGTGTGAGGCGAGATAGGGGCGCACATATTTGTCCAATACAGCTTCCACTTCGGAAGTGATCTTTCTTTCTTCAGTACCCATAGAAAACTCCTTCTTGCAATCGCCTGTCAAAAGATTATAACATCTGCCGCTTCTCTTGTCAGCGAAATTCATTCCCTGCGCGGAGCCCGGTCCCCTCTGTTATGTTATACTGGTGGCAAAAGAGAGGACCCAAGTATGAGAATCACATTTCTTACCATATTTCCGCAGCTCTTCGACAGCTTTCTGGCTTCGCCGATCCCGCAGCGCGCCGTGAAAAAAGGCGCGCTGGAAATAGAAGTAGTTGATATCAGGGACTATTCGCCCGGAAGTTTTCGGCACATCGACGACTCTCCCTTCGGGGGCGGGCCGGGAATGGTAATGCGCTGTCAGCCGGTGCTGGACGCGCTCAGCGCTGTCCGAAAAGCGCATCCGGCACCCGCCTCGGTATCCGCCGCGCTCTCTCCTGCCGGCGCTGTGTTCACCCAGAAGACTGCCCGCCGCTATGCTGAGCTCGACCACCTGATCCTGATCTGCGGCCACTATGAGGGCATGGATGAGCGCATCTGCCGCCGCGTGGACGAAGAAGTCTCGATCGGCGACTTCATCCTGACCGGCGGCGAACTGGCAGCCATGGCTGTTGCAGACGCCGTGATCAGGCTTCTTCCCGGCGCGATCCGCCCGGAGAGTACCGGGGAAGAGTCCTTTGAAAACGGCCTTCTGGAGTACCCGCAGTACACCCAGCCCGCCGTCTATGACGGTGAATCCGTTCCCGACGTGCTCTTGTCCGGAAATCATGAGAAGATCCGCAAGTGGAGACTAAAGGAGTCTCTCCGCAGAACGCTCCTGAGAAGGCCTGACCTCCTTGCAGACAGAATACCTGCCGATGAGGAAAGGCGGCTTCTCGAAGAGATCCGCAAAGAACTCCAATAGAATTAGGCTTCATTAATGCCAAGGTCCTGCTTTGTGATCCGGGCTTTCCCGTTTACAGAGGTTGCAATTTTCCGGTATTATCGCTAAACTGCATTTTGTTCTTAGCTATATGCAAGCGTATAGTGCACTTACACTGATGTACTGTTTTTACTTACGCGCAGAGCGTTCCGGAAGTTGGGCTGATATGAAACAGGTAGATTTTAAAAACGGAAAGATCTTCGGCAATGTCATGCAGAGCGTGCTCCCTATGCTGGTCGCACAGGTCCTGAGCCTTCTCTACAGCATCGTGGACCGCATTTACATCGGAAGGATACCCGGTGAAGGCACTTCCGCACTGGGCGGCATCGGACTTTGCTTTCCGATCATCATCATGGTCACCGCCTTCACAAACCTCTTCGGACTGGGCGGTGCGCCGCTGTGCTCCATCGCGCGCGGCAAAGGTGACAGGGGGCGCGCCTGTGATGTCATGAATACCGCCTTCTCCATGCTCGTCCTGACGGGCATTGTCATCACGGTGACCGGCGAGCTTTTCGCCGCTCCCCTCCTGCGCCTGTTCGGAGCTACGGACGGCAATCTCCCGTATGCGCTGGACTATCTTCATATCTATCTGATCGGCACTATTTTTACCATGCTGGCAACCGGGCTCAATCCCTACATCAACGCACAGGGATTTGCCTCCACCGGCATGTTCACCGTTGTGATCGGCGCGGTGACAAACATTCTTCTGGACCCGCTGCTCATCTTCACCTTGGGCCTGGGTGTCCGCGGGGCCGCTCTTGCCACCATCCTGTCCCAGATCCTGTCGGCCGCCTTCGTTCTTCGTTTTCTGACCGGAGAGAAAGCGGAGCTGCGTCTCACGCCCCTGAAAAACCTGCGGGCACTTCCTGCAGAGCTTACAGGAAAGAATCCGGATAACAAATTCCGCTCCATAGCGCTGGACATCGCCGGGCTGGGTTCCTCCGCTTTTGTCATGCAATTTACCAACAGTCTGGTCAGCATCGTCTGCAACAGCACGCTTTCCAAATATGGCGGAGAGGTCATGATATCGGTATATACCATTATCAACTCCGTCCGGCAGGTCCTGGAGACACCGGTCATTGCGATCGGAGAGGGGACCTCTCCCGTGATCAGCTACAATTACGGTGCGCGAAGGCCCGAACAGGTCCGGAAGGCGATGCTCCTGATGAGTTGTCTCGGCATCGGCTACACCCTGTTCGTCTGGATCCTGATCGAGCGCTTCCCGGCCTTCTTCATCTCCATGTTCAGTACAGACACCGAGCTCATGAAGGATGCGATCCCGGCGCTCCACCTGTATTTCTTTGCATTTGTATTCCAATCCCTTCAATACACCGGACAGACCACCTTTAAGGCACTGGGCAAAAAAAAGCAGGCCATCTTCTTCTCCCTCTTCCGAAAAGTCGTGATGGTCGTTCCTCTTACGCTCCTTCTTCCGGGTGTCTTTCACCTCGGGGCCGACGGCGTATTTATGGCGGAGCCCATCTCCAATGTTGTCGGCGGCACTGCGTGTATGACCACCATGCTCTTGACCGTTCTCCCGGAACTGAAAAAAATGGACACGCCAAAAACAGCGGGAAGCCCTTACTGATGGGGCTCCCCGCTGTTTTCAATCATCCCTGTTCACCCTTTCCGGGCGATACTCTTGATCAGTGCTTCTCGTACAGGAACTTCTCGGGCAGATTCACACCGAAGTCCTTAGCCAGAAATCATTGCGGTCTCAAGCCGTCTCGCGCTTCTTAAGGATCGGGAGAATCACACCCAGGGCGGTGAGCACGCAAGGTGTGATGATGTTCAGGCACATGGTGAACAGATCCGTATCATATACGCCCAACAGACAGCACGCCGCTGTCACAAAGAAGCACCAGCCGCCCGCAACGAGCGCCAACGTATCGTTTTTGACGAAGCGGTACTCCGGATTGAACTTGTTCCCCGCTTTGCGGAGCGCGATATATGCGGCAAATACCCAGAGGTAA
>CACXGR010000172.1 GCA_902767235.1 uncultured Lachnospiraceae bacterium
CCGCCGTTATTCGGGTCAAGCCAGATCCCTCCCTGTGAAAATACAGAATATCTCAAGTAATTCCACATCATATATTCGTGGTTGCCGATCAGACAGGTCACGTTTGGTCTTGCGGAGGCATCCAGGAGTATTTTGACGCCGTCCGGGCCGCGGTCTATCATGTCCCCCAGTATGTACAGGTGATCTTCATCGGAAAAGCGGATCTCCGCCAGCATTTTCTGATACATTTCGAATTGGCCGTGGATATCGCTGCATACATATATGCTCATGGTTGGCCTCCTTAACAAGCCACCTTTAAGGTCACGTGACAGGCAGGGCTCTTGCTGCCCCCTGTCTCGGTGTTCATTCCACCTTGAAGGTTAGGTGTCGTTGTGTTAACATACAAATCAGCTTATCTGGCAATTTCAGTGCCATTTACGCTTCTAAAAGTGCCATATATAGTGCACCCCATTCATTTTTTTGTACGCATGTACAAAGATTCTGCGTGTATCTTCGCAAGAGTTTCACATTTTTTTCATCATTCGACCTTTAAGGTCACTTATCAGGGAGGAATTACTTTGTCAACACGTCCGCGCCTTGTCAGTACTCTCGGTATCTACCATGTGATCGTAAGCGGAAACGGCAAGAAGCTCGTTTTTGGGGATGACGAGGATTATAGAAAATATCTGGCGATTCTTCGCAAATATCAGCAGATCTGCGGCTTTAAGCTGCTGGCTTACTGTCTGATGTCCAATCATGTCCATCTTCTGATCGCACCCGGACAGATTGGTCTTGACCGGATCTTCAAGCGCATCGGGCCGAGTTTTGTAAACTGGTACAACATCAAGTATGAGCAGGTCGGGCATCTTTTTCAGGCGCCATACAAAAGCTTTCCGGTAAACGACACTGCCTATCTTCTCATTGTTATACGGTACATTCATCAGAATCCGGTCAAAGCGGCGATCTGCAGTGAGCCGGGGCAGTACAAATACAGCAGTTTCAGGAACTATTTTGACAATGATCTGATCGACGCGAACCGGGTGCTGTCGATGGTTAGCAGGGAATACTTTGTGAGCTTTAACCACATGATCTGCGATGATGAATGCATGGATATTGAGCAGGAAACGCCCAGGGCTTGGACCGATGATCGGGCGACGGAGCTCATGAAGAGCATTTCGGGCTGCAAGAGCATGGCGGATTTTCAGGCAATGCCAAAAGATCGGCGGAATGAGGTGCTGCGTGAGATGCGGCGAGCCGGAATATCGATGAAGCAGGCGAGCCGGATCACTGGGATATCGTATGTTCTGATCAGGAGGTATATACGGCAAGCTGACACGTACCTTTAAGGCAGCGTGTTGACAGTTGTCAACTCGCTGCCTTAAAGGTCACGGGAAAGCCAAGGTCGCCAGAAACGCCAAGGCCCCTGACAACCTTGACAGTTGTCAACACGCCGCCTTAAAGGTCAATACACAGATGAGTTTGTCGCCGTACGCTTTGCGCAGGGCCGCTTCCATGCCGGCCGGTCCGCCGCCGATGACTGCTGCCGTTCGGCCCGCACCGTCCCGCACAAGTTTTTCGGCGCCATACTCAAACTCGCGTCCCAATACCGGATTGAGCGTGCATCCCAGGGGGAGTCCGTCGTTGAGAATGCGGAAGCATTCCATGCAGCCGAGACACTTCCGGATCAAAATATCATTTCCTGCACTCGCTTTTTTGCCCCACTCGGGGTCTGCCAGGTGTCCGCGCGCGATCCCGACGAAGTCCACCGCTCCCTCTTCGAGCATCTGCTCCGCGAAGGCGGGATGTTTGACATTGCAGACAGCGATGACCGGAATCTTGACCACCTTGCGGATGTTGGCGGCAAGGTGGAGCTGGTTGGGCGTGCCGACGCCTGTCTCATCATCGACGCGGGTGATCTCCGTGATGATAATCAACCGACCTTTAAGGTCGCATGCACCTTGCCGCCCGCTTCGCAGCTGCTCAGATCAAATGTGTGCTGCTGAGGGGATTGTAGCTGAAAGTCACGACCTCCGGATGCTCATTGACAAATTCCTTGATCTCCTTGTACTCGATCTCCACAGCGCGCCGGACGACAAAATCAAATTCCGCCATACCGTTTCGTGACCAGATGATATTGCTGTCTGTCACCTGCGCGCCCCAGGCATTCAACTGGTCCTTCAGCGCCTTCTCAAATTCATCGCTGTCCTTGACCGCGATCTTCAAGTGATATCCGTCGTAGGCATCCGCGCCGATCGGCATCTTGTAGATGACATACTGCAGGATCCACAGAAGAACCACGGTGCAGCCGACCACAACATACATTCCGGCGCCGATGGCAAGACCGATCCCCGCCGTCATCCAGATACCGGCCGCCGTAGTCAGTCCCTTGATATTGCTGCCGACTTTGATGATCACACCGGCGCAGAGGAAAGATATGCCGCTGACAGCCTGGGCCGCAACTCTCGCCGCATCCGCTCCCTTTGTGCCAAAAAATTCCATCCCTCTTTCCCAATCCATATCCGCAAATCCATATTTTGATATCAGCATGATCAGGGCAGTCGTGACGCACACCATGATATGCGTGCGTATGCCGGCTTCTTTAAACCGGTTGCTTCTCTCAAGGCCGATCATCCCGCCTACCACAAATGCCACGACCAGTCGGACACAGAAATCTACATACTGCGCAGCCGTAAACTGTTGGAAATAATACCCTGCAAGTGTCATGAACAGCACCCTCCCCTTCTATATGACCATTATACTATTGGCGTCACACGACCTTCAAGGTCAATTGACCCCAGGTGTGGTCAATCTACCTTTAAGGTCATTTGAAGCTTTGCTATAATAAAGCCATCCCGGCGGTGCGCCGCCGCCAGAGCCCTCCAGAAGAATCTGGAGCATTTTCGCGTGCCCATCGTCGCGGGCCATCTGCCTCGCTGCGGTCAGCGGTTTTTTGATCTATGCCACGCTGCAGAACCGCAAACTGTCGCGGTTCAACCGAAACCTCACGCTGACCCAGTCCGACTTTGAGTACTGAATGACCTTTGAGGTCGAATGATGACACCTGTCAACACGCGACCTTTGAGGTCACCTGACTGAGGTCACCTGACTACCGAAAGGAACCGCATATGAAACACACTCCCACTTCCCGGCCGGCCCGCTCCGGGCCGCTCCGCGCCCAGTTGGCCCGCCCCCGGTTCACACCGCCCGGCCAGCGCATCGTGCGCTCGATCGTCTCCGTGTGGCTCTGCATGGTCATCTACGTCCTGCGGGGCATGACGGGGGAGCCCTTTTATTCGATCATCGCGGCGCTCCAGTGCATACAGCCCTACTCCTCCAACATGCTGGCCGAGGGCAGGGACCGTATCATCGGCACGCTGATCGGAGCCTTTTGGGGCTCCGTGATCCTGTTCGCGGAGCTGCTGCCTTCGGGAAACGGTTTTCGCACGACGATCCTCTTCTACATCCTGCTCGGGATCTTCGCGGGACTCGTGATCTACTCCACCGTACTTCTGGGCATCTCTCAATATGCCCTGTTCGCAGCCGTCGTATTCCTTGGCATCGCGATGTACCACATCGATGACGCCAACCCCTACATCCACGTCTTCTACAGGACGCTGGAGACCATCATCGGCGTCGGTGTCGCCATTGCGGTCAACTCCTTCCACCTGCCGCGGGTGCGCGACCGCTCGACTCTGTTCGTGTCGGGCATCGACGACGTGCTCTTCAGAGAGGACCGGGAGATCTCCCGCTACACCAAAGTAGAGCTGAACCGCTTTCTTCAGGAAGGCATGAAATTCACCGTCTCCACCAAGCAGACTCCCGCCACAGTCAGGGAGATCCTCACCGACGTCAAGCTGCAGCTGCCCATCATTGCCATGGACGGCGCAGTCCTCTACGACCTCCATTCCATGAAGTATGTCCGCACGGAGAAAATAGCGCCGGACCTGGTCAGTCAGATCTCCGATTTCCTTCACAGCGAGGGAATCCCTTTCTTCGTCAACACGGTGCGGGATGACCTGCTCGTCATCTATTTCAAGGACTACAGGGATCTGATCCTGGATGAGATCAAGGACGCGCACAATATCAGCCCCGAGATCGCCGAGGCGGCCTCCTCCCCTGACTCGGATTCCTTTCCGGTGCCGGGCGAGCATGCACTATCCAAGAGCGCCTACCTCTCCATGGCCGGGCTCTATCGCAAGAAGCGCACCTCTCCCTACCGCAATTACGTGCGCACAAATGCGCCGGTTACAGAGGATGTGGTCTATATTTTGGTCATTGACCGCGAGGAAAAGATCGATCAGCTTGTTGAAAAGATCAAGGCACAGCCCTGGGCGCCGCGCTGCAGGACCAATTTTGACTATTTTGACTGCGACGAGGGAGACAAAATACTCCGCATCTACGCGGCGAACGCCAACCGGCCGGCCATGCTCAAGTATCTTCAAAAATATGTCGGAGCTCCCAAAGTCGTGACTTTCGGATCTGTGTCGGATCAATACGACGTGGTGATCCGGGACGCCGGCAAAAACCAGATGGTACAGGAACTCAAGAAGAAGTTCTCGCCGGTCGACCTGAGGGGATGGAAAAATATTCTGCACATGTAGCAGCTGCCGTACCGCGCGTTCCGATTATCGATCCGCTCATTTCCTTATATCCTGCGAATTTTCTTCTCGCCATTGTGCCTGCATGGCGCTATAATATTAAGGAATGTTTACGAATTTGTATTCATATGTCATAAATATAATAAAACTTCCAATCCAAAGTGAGGTCCTTAGCAATATGCACAAACTGCTTCGTTATGTAAAGAAAGCTTCCTGCGGCGCAATGGCGCTTATCCTGGCGGCATCTCTTGCCCTGCCCGCCCCCGCTCTGGCCGCCGAGACAAAGGCCGGGACAGAGACGTCCGCACAGCCGGATCAGGATGCGGCCGCGAAGGAGACGGTGGTCTATGTCGATAATCACACGGCGGACCGGACCGGCGCCATGACCGTCTCGGATCCCTTGATCAGCGATATCCAGGCACCTGAGGCCGGCAAGACCCTCGACGAGAAGGCGCTCGTGACCACTTCCGAGGGCGAGAAGTGGCAGACACCGGTGCTCTGGGTCAACGGGGACCTGACCATTGCTGACGGCCGCGCCCAGGAGAATGAGACTTATCTCCCCGTGATCGCCTATATCGTTCCGGACGGCTACACCTTCCAAAACGCGGAGGGCGCCGGGAGCGCTTATGCGATCCGGCTCTCGGAAGATGTCTCCAAGTTGTTCGGCGACAACCGGATCATCACCATTTATGACCGGACCAGCGGAATCACATATATCTTCCCGGCATCGGTGAAGAACATTTTTGCTGACAGAGGTCAGGACAGCGGCCGCGATCACACCGTGGTCGACCAGGCGGCCTCCTATGACGAGGAGACCGGCACGGTCCGGGTTGAAGATGAGGATGACGCCGGCAAACAGGATGAAGACATCAGCGCCGGATCCGATTCCGGCAGCAAGCAGCCCAGCACTGTCAAACTTGAAGAGCCAAAGGACGAGGAAAAGAAGGAAGAAGAACCCGCCAAGACACTGGTGGATATCTACTGTTCCGAAGACGCCAAAAATGCGCTCAGCCGGGACGACCTGGAGTTTCTCACTGACCTGGTCGTCAACAAACTGCAGCCGCAGGCGGTCAATCTTCTGCTCAAGTCCTTTCCTGCTTTCAAAGAGGCTGCCGAAAAGGGACAGATCGGCAAATATCTGGGGCTGGAGATCGGCTATAAAGCGGATTCCACGACCTTTGGTTCCGCCAATCCCGGCTGGACGTCGGGTGATTCATCTTTCTGCTACAAGATGTGGATCAATGCGGCTTCTGTTGTAGAGGACAAGAAGGCTGACACGCCCGTTATTTCCAGAAGCGGTGACAATCTCATCGAACTGGCCAACACCCTGGTCCATGAAACGCTGCATCTGTTCATGTTTGACTACAACCGCCCCGGCTTGACCGGTATGACCGACCGCAAAGATGAAACCACGGACAAGGACGGAAAACCCACCGCTAAGTCCAAAACGGTCGAATTCCCCGCATGGTTCACTGAGGGAACTGCTTCTGCCGTTGAGCACAACTGGAGAGGCCGTTACAATTCATTCACTTTTCTGCGGATGAACAGCGCATCGCAGTATGAAGACAACTATACAGCTTCAACCTTTTTGGGACGTTATGTCAATGGCATCAACGTGAAAACCGACGACGGCACGACAAAGCCCTACATGAACTTCGACATCGAGTTGTGGAACGGCATCGGATATGACGGCGAAAAAGTGGACACGGTCGGCAGCAGCTATGTCACCGGGTATCTGGCTACGCTCTATCTGTGTGAGATGGCCGCCGGTAAGGATCCCGG
>CACXGR010000173.1 GCA_902767235.1 uncultured Lachnospiraceae bacterium
CCCACCGCGCGGATCAGGCCGCTTGCCAGGTCCTGCCTGCCGCCGAACAGATCCACCAGCCCTTCCTTCACACCATAAGCCATGGCGTTGATGGTGAAGTCCCTCCTCTGAAGGTCCTCCCGCAGGCTGGGTGTAAAAGTCACCTCCCTGGGATGTCGTCCGTCTTCATAGACGCCGTCCACCCTGTAGGTCGTCACCTCATATCCTTCCGTGTCGATCATCACAGTCACTGTGCCGTGTTTGAGCCCGGTGTCGATCGTCCTTCCGAAGATCTCCTTGACCTTGGAGGGGAGCGCCGAAGTCGTGATATCCCAGTCGTGGGGTTCCCTGCCCAGCAGGGCGTCCCGCACGCATCCGCCCACCACGAAGGCCTCATAGCCGGCCTCGTTGAGACTGTTCAGTATGAAGTTGACCTGCTCGGGTATCTGTATTTTGACATCCACCGGTTCTGCCTCTTAGTACGCTCTGCCCCAGTAGACCATCTTGGTGGCAGGTTTGCCGCAGCAGACGCAGACGTCGCTGAGCTTCTCCTGCTTGTAGGGGATGCAGCGGCTGGTCACGGAGTAGTCCTCCTTGATCTTTTCTTCGCACTCTCTGCTGCCGCACCACATAGCCTTGACAAAGCCCTTAGTGTCTTCGAAGAGCTCCTCAAACGTCTCCTTGTCGGGTGCCTCAAATGTGTGCTCCTCCAGGTGCTTGAGCGCTCGGTTGTACATATCCTGCTGCATCTGAGGAAGGATCTCCGCGATCTTTTCGCTCAGCTGTGCGATCTCGCAGCTGATCTTCTCGCGGGTGTCGCGGCGGACCACCACGCACTTGCCTTCTGCGATATCCCTGGGTCCGATCTCGACGCGGAGCGGAATGCCGCGCATCTCCTGCTCTGCGAACTTGAATCCGGGGCTCTTGTCGGTCTCGTCGACCTTTACGCGGAAACCGCTCTCTGCCAGCATATCCCTTATCTCACGCGCCTTGTCCAGAACGCCCGCTTTTCTCTGCTGGATCGGGATGACCATGACCTGCGTGGGCGCGATCTTGGGCGGCAGGACGAGTCCGGAGTTGTCGCCGTGCACCATGATCAGTGCGCCGATGATCCTGGTGGACATTCCCCAGGATGTCTGATAGGCGTATTTGAGCTTGTTGTCCCTGTCTGTAAACTGAATGCCGTACGCTTTGGCAAAGTCGCTGCCGAAGTTGTGGCTGGTGCCGGACTGGAGCGCTCTGCCGTCGTGCATCAGGGCTTCGATCGTATATGTTGCGATCGCGCCGGCAAATTTCTCCTTCTCCGTCTTCTGGCCCCTGATCGTGGGGATCGCGAGATCCTCCGCGCAGAAGTCCGCATAGACGTCGAGCATCATCTCTGTCCTCTCCTGGGCTTCCTCGGCTGTGGCGTGAACAGTGTGTCCCTCCTGCCACATGAACTCACGGGAGCGAAGGAAAGGTCTGGTCTCTTTCTCCCAGCGAACAACGCTGCACCACTGGTTGTAAATCATCGGAAGATCCCTGTAGGACTGGATCTCATCCTTGTAGAAATCGCTGAAAAGGGTCTCGGATGTGGGGCGCACACAGATCCTCTCCTGCAGCTCCTCCTGTCCGCCGTGGGTCACCCAAGCCACTTCAGGTGCAAATCCCTGCACCAGGTCGCTCTCCTTGTTCAGGAGGTTCTCCGGGATCACCATGGGAAGATAGACGTTCTCCACGCCCACTGCCTTGAAGCGCGCGTCCAGATGCTTCTGGATCGCCTCCCAGATCGCGTATCCCGCGGGCTTATATACCATGAACCCCTTGATATTGGAATAGGCAATGAGTCCCGCCTTGATCACTACGTCCGTATACCATTGTGTGAAATCCTCATCCATGGATGTGATCTCAGCCACCAGTTTCTTCTGATCTGCCATCTATTGTAAGCTCCTCTCTGTGATTGTTTTCAATATTTTGCCCTGCCGGAGGGACAGGTCCCTATCTTCTCAGAAACTGTCCGAGACGCCCTGTCTCTTCTCGCCCAGCCGCAGTCTGTTCACCGCTGAGAAAACAGCGCGCACCGAAGCTCTCGTGATATTGGAGCTGACGCCCACGCCGTACGTGATCTTCCCGCTGTCGCCGTCCATCAGGTGGATATAGGCGGCCGCCTGGGAATCGGAACCGGATTTGAGCGCATGCTCCTCGTAGTCCAGAATGCGGATGTTCATGCCGTATTTGATCTGGAGTCCTCTCTGCACCGCATCCAGCGGTCCGTTGCCCACTGCCTCGAACTGGTCCATCTCGCCGTGGTCCGTCAGAACGACTCTGACCTTGGTGTCGAAATCGGTCTTGGAGTCGCTGCTCATATCCGTGACCTGGAGCTTTCTGAAGTGAAGGGGCTCGTTCTTGTACAGATATTCACTGCGGAAGGCGTCCATGATCTGCTCGGGCGGGACCTCTCCCTGCTTCTCCGACATGGCCTGAATGACGTCCGCAAACTCCCTGTGCATGCCCTTGGGAAGCTTGAATCCGTAGTAGGTGCTCATGACAAAGGCCACGCCGCCCTTGCCCGACTGGGAATTGATCCGCACGACGGGCTCGTACACTCTGCCGATATCCGAGGGATCGATGGGAAGATAGGGGACCTCCCAGATCTTGGACTTTCTGTTCTTCATGGCTGTGATGCCCTTGTTGATGGCATCCTGGTGAGAACCGGAGAATGCGGTGAAAACAAGCTTGCCCGCATAGGGGTGCCGCTCATCCACGCTCATCTTGGTGCAGCGCTCGCAGACTTCCACGATCTCGTTGATGTCCTCGAGATTGAGCTCGGGATCGATGCCCTGGGAGAACATGTTGTAGGCCACAGTCAAAATATCGACATTTCCGGTGCGCTCGCCGTTGCCGAGCAGGGTTCCCTCGACGCGCTGCGCGCCTGCCAAAAGTGCCAGCTCGGTGGCTGCCACGCCGCATCCTCTGTCATTGTGCGGGTGCACGCTCAGGATGATGCTGTCTCTGTCCTTGAAGTGGCGGCTCATCCACTCGATCTGGTCCGCATATACGTTAGGTGTCGTCATCTCCACTGTGGAGGGGAGATTGAAGATCATCGGGTTCTCGGGCGTGGGCTGCCAGACGTCCTGCACGGCCGTGCAGATCTCCAGCGCAAAATCCAGCTCCGTTCCGGTGAAGCTCTCAGGGGAGTATTCGAACACGATCTTTCCCGGGAATTTCTCCGCTCTCTCCTTGACCCACTGCGTTCCCTGCACGGCGATGTCGATGATGGCCTGTCTGTCTTTGCCGAAGACCACGTCTCTCTGCAGCGTGGAGGTGGAGTTGTAGATATGGACCACCGCCTGTTTGCAGCCCTTGATGGACTCGAAGGTCTTCTCGATCTGGTCTTCCCTGCACTGGGAGAGGACCTGCACCATCACGTCGTCCGGGATCAGGTTCTTCTCGATCAGCTCTCTGAGGAACTCATATTCGATCTGGCTGGCGGCCGGGAATCCGATCTCGATCTGCTTGAATCCCAGCTTTACCAAAAGACGGAACATATCCATTTTCTCGCTGACCACCATTGGGTCGATCAGCGCCTGATTGCCGTCCCTCAGATCCACGCTCACCCACTCGGGCGCCTTCTCGATCTGTTTGTTCGGCCATTCTCTCTCCGGATAGTTCACAACAGGTGTTCTCCTGTATCGCTCATAGCCACGCATTGATTTGTTCCCCTTTCTCAATTATCATGATCTGCATTTCTGCAGCCTCTTTGTCATCCCCTGTTACTCCTCTTCCGTCTCCTTCTCCGTGATCTCTATGGTGACCTTGATGGAGCTGCTCTGGCCGGACGCCAGCGCGACATCTTCGGGAAGATATTTGGTTATGTCCACGTTCTTGACGAAATCCTTTCTCATGCCGGCGACGCTCAGCTCCGAGGACGGAATGCTGACGGAATCGACCGTTTCCAGCGTCGATTTTTTGCCGGCGATCTTGATCCGCCCCGGCTCCACGCTGGTCTCGCCGGTCAGCCGGTAGCCTTCGGCCGGCGTTCCGGACACCGCTATTTTGACAGGAATCTCCTTGACCGTAAGGACCTCCACTCTGACCATGACCTTGTCTATGTTCAGTTTGAGATTCTTGTCGATGTCGATATCTATGCCGTCTCTGTCGTACAGATGGATCTCCGCATATGTGTTGATCGAGTTCTCGGTGTCGGACATGTCCACCGTGACGCCCGCGCTGGCCACATTGTTCACCTCGGAGGCAGGTCCCGTGACGCGCACCTGGTTCTGGTCCATGGTGATCTGCCCGATCTCATACCCATCCGCGACGGAACCGCTTACGGCCGGCGTGATCGTGAGCGTTCCCGTCTTTTCATCCTCAATGCTGAGGCTGACCTGGTTGATCGAGCCGCTGATATGCGTGATCGCATCGCTGTACTTGTTCGTCGTCAGCACGATCGGGACCGTGTTGTCCGGCGTCAGGTTATAGAGGTCGGCCGTCGCCACAACATTGTCCGCTTCCAGCGCGTCCACGACAGAGCGCGGCGCATTGATGGTCACCACGGGGATCGTGTCGCTGTCGTCCAGAACGATGTATACCTTGCCTTCCGCCTTGAGGGCTTCCGTGTGCAGGATCTTGACCGGCACGTTGTTGAGCGTCAGCACGGTCTCCGGATCCTGGTAGTTGGTCACAAAGAACCAGAGCAGGATCGCAAAGATGACGGAGATCAGCTTGAGGCTTCCGTTATTGTATATTCTGGGGATCTGTCCCTTTATCTTGTTCTTTCCCCTTTCTAGAGAGGATCCTTGCATGCTTCTCCTCCTGTATCTCTTTGTTCTGCAGAGTTACAAGTCTCTCTTTCAGATAATCCGCGTCGACCTCCTGTCTGAGTGCGCCCCTGTATGCGATGCTGATATCTCCGGTCTCCTCCGAGACGATGATCGTCAGGGAATCGGTCACTTCGGAGATGCCCACGCCGGCCCTGTGCCGGGTGCCCAGGTTCTTGTCCATCCGGTTCTCCGACAGAGGCAGATAGCAGGTCGCGGATACGATCCGGTTCTTTCTGATGATCACGGCTCCGTCGTGAAGCGGCGTATTCTTTTCAAAAATATTGATGAGCAGCTGACTGGTCACCGCCGCATCGATATCGATGCCGGTCCGCGCATACTCATGAAGCGGGGTCGTCTGCTCGATCACGATCAGCGCTCCGGTCTTTACCTTTGCCATCTGCGTGCAGGCGCGGACGATCTCATTGATGGTCTTGTCGGAGAACCTTCCCTCCGGCGTCCGGGTGTTGTCCAAATTAAATAAAGAACTGAGGATGTTGGTCTGCCCCAGTTCTTCCATCGCACTGCGCAGTTCCGGCTGCAGAAGGATCACAATGGCCGTGACGGCCAGCCCCGTTACATGCTGCACGATCCACAGGATCGTGCTCATGTTGAATACGGCTGCCAATGCCACAAAGACACCGACGACCAGCAGTCCCTTGAGCAGGGACCACGCACGGGTATTCTTGATCCACAGCAGAATATGATAGATCAGAAACGAGAGGATCATGATCTCTACGATATCTGTCCAGCGCACGTTCGGCATATTAAATTGTCTCAGATAGTTCTGAAGTATCGTTAAAAAGCGCTGCATCTTCTATTTATTCCGTCCTATCTGCACGCCCGGAGGATAAACCTGTCAGCGGTTTAATTGTCAGTTCCGCCGGCGCTCTTTTTTTTCAGAAATGTATCGCGGTATCCAGAACCGCTTTCCGAAGTGCTGATCGTCTTCACGACCCGCAGGGAGTCGGATACGGTGACCTTCGGAACCGCTTTTACATAGTAGTAGTAATCGTCGTCCTCGAACTGGACGTTCTCAATGCGCGTGTAATCGACCATAAAGCAGAAGAACTGCACCAGGAATTCCAGCAGCAGCGACATGCCTGCGCTGATGAACACTTTGGTCAGATCGACGTTCGTGTCATACTGCATATCGCCGAACAGGATCACAAACAGTTCGACCATCGTGCCTGCGATGATCGCAATGGTCCAGGAATGCGCCGTCTCCAGGCGCCGGATGAAGTACACCACGATAACAGCCGCTGCCAGCGCTGCCGCAAGAATCCACATGGAGCGGTTCTGCATGAGCGCATCGACGATGTTTCTGAAATTGTCCACGGTCGCAGGCCCGATCTCACTGTTGGTCAGGGCCGCCTTGTTCTCCTCCACATACTGAAGGTATTTCACGATCACCACGCCGAATCCGATGCCCACTGCGCTGCCGGGGGTAAAGAGAAGTCCCGCGATCACCGGCACCGCATACTCCAGACGCGCGGCAAAAGCCAGCGGGAGCAGGAGCAGCATCACGGTGTCCTTGGGTGAGAACCTGAAATATAAGAGGAACATCAGCAAAAAGATCACCGCACCTACGATCATGACTTCCAGCGACAGCGTATACAGATGCGCCAGGATCAGGAGCACCATGATCGCCGCGATGAAATTCATCGGCACCAGCGTGCACACAAGCGCGATGATCACGCCCAGGAGCTGGTTGGTCAGCCCCAGCGCAAATCCAATGTGGGCGTTGATGGTCCGTATGAGCAGGAAGGAAAGCACGAACTTAAACAGCGGATTGATGATATATTCATACTTCCCGTATCCCTCGATGATCTTTTTTCTTATCTCAATTATGCTTGTCAACATTCTTGTCTTCCTTTTCGTAACTTTCCTGAAGGCGCTCCAGTCTCTTGTTGTAGCGGTCAAGTCTCGCCTTCGCCGCGTTGTACCTCCACAGATAGACAAAGAACGATACCGCCAGGAAAAAGAACATAAATGCGGCGTATACCGTCAATGCTTTGGAGAAAAGACTCTCCAGCTGGTTCTCGTACAGCTGCGTCATCAGCGTGTCGTAGTGATAGCAGCAATATACGAACACAATTAAAAGGCAGGCCATCGTACCGCTTACGAAAGATCCCACCATATGTCCTATGATATAGTCATTTTTAAAATAGCCGTTCAGCTTGTCGTCCGCGATCCCCTCGCCTTCCTCGTATATGGCTAGTCTGGTCATCGTGCGGACTCTGTCGTTATTGATCATAAACTGTTCTCTCCGATGGCAAGCGTCAGAAAACTGACCTCTTTGGCCCCTGCCTCCAGCAAGGGCCCGGCGCATGCATCGATCGTAGCGCCGGTCGTGAAAATATCGTCAATGAGCATAATCGACTTTAATCTTACACCATTTCCATATACATGGAAAGCCTTTTTCAAATTA
>CACXGR010000174.1 GCA_902767235.1 uncultured Lachnospiraceae bacterium
AAAATACGCAATGGCAGATTATGAGAAAATTCTGAGGGAAACCAGTTATCCCGGCCGCGGCATCATGATCGGCAGGAGTGCGGACGGCAGCAAGGCGATCACGGCATATTTCATCATGGGAAGAAGTGCCAACAGCCGCAACCGCATTTTTGTCGAAGACGGAGAAGGGATCCGGACAGAGGCCTTCGATCCTTCCAAGATGGAGGATCCCAGCCTGATCATCTATGCGCCCGTACGTGTTTACGGAAACAAGACGATCGTCACAAACGGCGATCAGACGGACACGATCTACGAGGGGCTGGACAAGCAGTATACCTTTGAGCAGGCACTCCGCAGCAGAGAATTCGAACCTGACGCGCCCAATTACACGCCCAGGATCTCCGGCGTCATGCATGTGGAAAAGGGTAAGTACAGCTATGCGCTGTCTATTTTGAAGAGCGACCAGGGAGATCCTTCCTCCTGCCTGCGCTATACCTTTGCCTATGAAAATCCCAAGGCAGGCGAGGGCCGCTTTATCTCAACCTACATGGGAGACGGCAATCCGCTTCCGAGTTTTGAGGGAGAGCCCAGGGCGCTGGAGCTGAAGGAAGACTTTACAGCCGATATTGATTCCTTCACGGACCGCGTATGGAACGCCCTCAATGAGGACAACAAAGTCTCTCTCTTTGTGCGCTTTATCGATGTGGCCACAGGGAAATACGAGACCAGGATCGTCAACAAGAATAAATGAGCCGGAATAAGGAGAACAGATCATGAAAGAAATGCAGCTCAAATACGGATGTAATCCCAATCAGAAGCCTTCCCGCATTTATATGGAAGACGGCTCCGATCTGCCCATTGAAGTGCTCTGCGGCAGACCCGGATATATCAATTTGCTCGACGCCTTCAACGGCTGGCAGCTGGTGAGCGAACTCAAAAAAGCGACCGGCAAAGTGGCGGCCACTTCCTTTAAGCATGTGTCTCCCGCAGGTGCCGCGATCGGCCTTCCGCTGACGGATGTGGAGAAGAAGATCTACTGGGTGGAGGACATGGGTGAACTGACACCCATGGGCAGCGCCTATGCGAGAGCCCGCGGTGCGGACAGAATGTCTTCCTTCGGCGATTTCATCTCTCTTTCCGATACCTGCGATGTCTGCACGGCGAAACTGGTATCCAGAGAAGTGTCCGACGGCATCATCGCGCCCGACTATGAGCCCGAAGCGCTGGAGATCCTCAAAAAGAAGAAAAAAGGCAACTACTGTGTCCTCAAGATCAACCCCGATTACAAGCCTGACCCCATCGAGAAGAAGCAGGTCTTCGGCGTTACCTTTGAGCAGGGCAGAAATGAGCTGGTGATCGACGACGCGCTCTTTGCCAATATTGTCACCAGGAACAAGGATCTTCCCCAGTCCGCGCGCGATGACATGGCGATCGCCCTGATCACGCTCAAGTATACGCAGTCCAATTCTGTATGCTATGTCAAGGGCGGACAGGCGATCGGAATCGGCGCCGGACAGCAGTCCAGGATCCACTGCACGAGACTGGCCGGCAGCAAGGCCGACAACTGGTATCTGCGCCAGTCCCCCCAGGTCCTCGGACTTCCCTTCAAGGAGGGCATCCGCAGAGCGGACAGGGACAATGCGATCGACCTCTATATGGGCGAGGACTACATGGACGTTCTGGCAGACGGAAAGTGGGAAGCGCTCTTCACTGAGAAGCCCCCTGTTTTTACAGCGCAGGAGAAGAGGGCATGGCTCGACGGAAACACAGACGTCACCCTCGGATCCGATGCGTTCTTCCCCTTCGGCGACAACATCGAGAGAGCGTTCAAGAGCGGCGTGAAGTATGTGGCACAGCCCGGCGGCAGTGTCAGAGACGACAATGTCATCCAGGCCTGCGACGACCACAATATGGTCATGTGCTTTACGGGGATCCGCCTGTTCCACCACTGATCCCGGATGCAGTTTCGGAGAAGAACGCCGGCCGCTTCTTACACGGATTTCTACTTTACGGAGAGCAATGCGGGCGGCATGAGCGATGAACAGCAGTACTATCTGGCGGATCTGATCATGTCCTACCGTAAGATCTATCCCTCACTTGCCGTCAATGCCGTATGGGATTTCGGCATGGAAGAGGGAGATCCTCTGAGAGGTGAGAAGTACGGCGACTTTGAGACCTGCCGGGACAATGCGGTCTACAATGCGCAGATGCTCACGATCTTTTTCAATCACGTCAGGGTCCGGAAAATGCCCTGCGAGGTATCTGAAGAAGATGTAAAGCGTGCGGAAGCGTATTACGAATCCTTCAGGGACCTTCCTGAGAGAGCGATGCACATGGAATCGCAGATGCTCGCGAGCGGTATTCCGTGGCCGCAGATTGAAATGAGGATCAGAGAAAATCTGGGGATCACTCTCTGCGCGGAGAATCTGCTTCCCGTGACGGATCGGTATTTTGCCGATGTACAGGCGATCCGGATGCTGGAGAATTCAGAGAGTATCCGCCGGATCGCGGTCCATGAGATCGGACACATGCTCTCCGAAGAGAGCGGCGCAGTGAATGATAAGAAGATCCGGAAACTCTTTGGAAAGTGCAGAGACGGATTCGAGAACCTCTATGAGTTCTGCGCCGAGTGCTTCATGGCATCAGAGCTCACGGATCGGATCGGGCTGGCAAATGAATACAGAGACTTGCTGCACAGAGTGATTCAATAAAAAGGCTGCCACATTGTGGCAGCCTTTTGGAGTATATTCAGTTGTCCTTAGACATGTGCTCTCTGAGATATTTGATCACTTCCCGCCTTGTTATGATGCCGATAAAGGCGCCCGTGTCATCTACCACGGGGACAAAATTCTGAGTGACGGCGCTCTTGAGGAGATCTTCCATGTCCGCATCTGCTCTGACCGCTGTATAATCGCGTCTGCGGGAGACAGAATTGAGCGGTCTGTCAGCCGCCGCTGCGACGGTGAGTGACGGATGCCTGTTGAGCTCGCGGAGCAGGTCATCATTGGCCAGTGTGCCCTCGTATCTTCCCGATACTTCATTGAGCACAGGGACAGTGGTGAATCTGTACTTGAGCATCTTTTCTATGGCTTCCCCCATGGTGTCAGAGCTGTAGACATATCCTACATCGACCTTCGGCGTCAGAAAAAAGAGTATATTCATATAAAAACCTTTCTGTGAGATCCCTGTCTATTTGTAGAACAGGATATTTCTGCCAAGTTCGTCCGCTTTCTCCTTTCCGAGATAGTGTTCCATGATGGCAAGGGCGAAGGGAACAGCGGTCCCCATGGCCCGGCTGGTAATGATATTGCCCGTTGTCACGGCGTCTTCCTTCACCAGATCCGCTCCGTTTTCGATCAGGATCTTCTCGACGCTGGGATTGCAGGTGGAACGGACGCCTCTGAGAAGACCCAGCTCCGCCAGGATAGAAGGCGCGGCACAGATCGCGGCCACCATCTTTCCCTCCCGGTGGAAGCGCCTTACCTCTTCCATCAGAGGCGCACATGCCCTGAGGTTGGGGGTCCCCGGTATGCCGCCGGGAAGAACGAGCATATCATAGCTGTCCCAGTCAAGAAAACCTACCGTTGTGTCCGCAGTCACAGTCACACCGTGGGAAGTGACCACGACGGGGGTGTCATTGACCGATACCTTTGTACAGGGGATCCCGGCCCGGAAGAGAATATCGGCGACTGTCAGGGCCTCGATGGTCTCGCATCCGTTTGCCAGAAAGAGTGCGACTTTGCGTTCTGTTGTATTGTCAGCCATTTCATTACTCCTTGATCATGTATGAATTGCATATTGTACAGTTCCCGAACCGGACTGTTTTGATCCGGACCGTTCACATATATAGTCATTATAAGGGATTTTGTGAAGAAAAGTGTGAAGTTGTCATAAAAGTTCTATAAAAACAGAGATGATTTTGGTACAATATGGATAGTTAAAAAAGTGACAGTTTTGCGATGCGTCCCGACGAGGGGAAGGGTGCTGAGCAGGTAACTGTACTTACGATTTCCGCTGTCAGATATTTGCAATTGCATACTGAAAGGAGAGACTATGGTAACAAATGATGCTACACTCGTGCATCTGAAGCACAAGATCATGGAAGAAGTGGCCAAACTCGCGTGGGAAGGAAAGCTCGATGAGGAGCACAAGGAGAAACTGATCTATCAGATCATCCCCGGACCCATGGCGACCTATCGCTGCTGTATCTATAAAGAGAGAGAACTGGTCAAACAGAGGATCCGCCTGTCAGAGGCAAAATGTCCCGACGGCATCTCCGAGTCCGAGAATATCGTGCAGGTCATCCGTCCTGCCTGTGAGGAGTGTCCTCTTGCTGCTTACACCGTGACAGACAACTGCCGCCTGTGCATGGGCAAAGCCTGCATCAATTCCTGTAAGTTCGGCGCGATCTCCATCGGCGAGCGCAGGACCCGTATTGATCCCAACAAGTGTAAAGAGTGCGGCATGTGCGCGAAGGCTTGCCCTTACGGCGCGATCGCTCATCTGGTCCGTCCCTGTAAGAAGGCCTGCCCTGTCGGCGCGATCACATATGACGACAACGGCATCTGCGTGATCGACGAGAGCAAGTGCATCCAGTGCGGCCACTGCATCCACTCCTGTCCTTTCGGTGCGATCGGATCCAAGACATACCTCGTGGACATCATCAATGCGATCAATGCGGGCAAGAAAGTGTTTGCGATGGTAGCCCCTGCTACGGAAGGCCAGTTCGGCGGCGATATCACGATGAAGTCCATCAAGGACGCTTTCATCAAGATGGGATTTGCCGATATGGTGGAAGTCGGACTCGGCGGCGATATGACGGCGGCCTATGAGTCACTGGAATGGTACGAAGCTAAGGAAGAAGGCAAGAAGATGACCACTTCCTGCTGCCCTGCTTTCATGAACATGATCAAGAAGCACTTCCCCAAGCAGTATGAAGAGAATGTTTCTCAGACAGTTTCACCTATGTGCGCGATTTCCAGATATCTCAAGGCTACCTACCCCGGCTGCGTCACCGTATTCCTGGGACCCTGCATCGCCAAGAAATCCGAGGCGGCGGACAAGTCGATCCCGGACAATGCGGACTATGCTATCACATACGGCGAGTTCCGCGCGCTGATGCGTTCCAAGGGCATTCAGGTCGAAGCGGAAGAGAACAGCTATCAGGAGTCCTCGATCTGGGGCAAGCGCTTTGCTACTTCCGGCGGCGTTGCGAACGCAGTTCTGGAGTGCATGCACGAGAGAGGACAGGATACTTCCAATATCACCTATGTGCAGGTCGCAGGCGGCGTGGAGTGCAAGACGACACTTACCATGCTCAAGGCCGGCCGCCTGAAAGAAGATTTCGTGGAAGGCATGATCTGCGAAGGCGGCTGCGTCGGCGGACCTTCCAAGCACAGAACGGAGATGGAGATCAAGAGAGCAAGAGAAGGACTCCTCAAGAAGGCTGACGGCCGCAAGGTCCTTGACAATCTCAAGGAGTATCCTATGGACAAGTTCTCCATGTACCGCGACGGCCACATGGATGAAAGCTGCAAAGTGGAGGTCAATGCGAAGTAATTCCGATCCTGCGGATCAGTGATCAGATGTAAGGGGCGGCTGCGCCCGGCGAAAGGATTCAGTTCCTGAGCGGGTGCGGCGCGCCCCTTTTCGCTGCGATCGAGCTGCTGCCGCTCAATGCGGAAGCCTCCGCCGTCTCTTTTTTCACCACTTCATGTGGACGCCTGATAACTGGAATGCTATAATTATATGTCTTGATATTCAGGGAGCAGCCCTGAAAATACAAATGACTGGCGAGGTTATCATGCGAATCGGAACAGGATATGATGTGCATAAGCTGGTGGAGGGACGCAAACTGATCCTGGGCGGCGTCGAGATTCCCTATGAAAAGGGACTTCTCGGCCACTCGGACGCGGATGTGCTCGCGCATGCGATCATGGACGCGCTCCTGGGAGCGGCGGCGCTGGGCGATATCGGCAAGTTCTTTCCCGACACAGATGAGAAATACAGAGGTGCGGATTCACTGATGCTCATGAGAGAAGTCCGGCGGATCCTGGAGGAACACTTTTTCCTGATCGAAAATGTGGACGCGACGATCATCGCGCAGGCGCCCAAGATGAGACCCCATATCGATCAGATGCGTCAAAATATCGCCGAAGCGCTGCAGGTGGACATCTCCCAGGTCAGCGTAAAGGCCACTACAGAGGAGAGACTGGGATTTACCGGACGCGGAGAAGGAATCTCCGTGCAGGCAGCAGCGCTCATCACCTCTCCGATGGACCTGGAGGCAAGGCCGGTCATGGGCGGCTGTCAGAACTGTCCCGCGGCGAACAGAGATCTCTGACCGATACAGGAAGAGTCCTGCCGGAAAACCGGCGGGTTGTATATACAGAATAAAAGATAAAGCGAGGAATATGATGAAAATCTACAACACAATGTCCAGGAGCAAAGAGGAGTTCGTGCCCATCAAACCGGGAAAAGTGAGCATGTATGTGTGCGGACCCACTGTCTACAATCTGATCCACATCGGAAATGCGCGCCCCATGATCGTATTTGATACGGTGCGCCGCTATTTTGAATACAAGGGATACAAAGTCAACTACGTGTCCAACTTCACGGATGTCGACGACAAGATCATCAAGAAAGCGATGGAAGAGGGCGTTGATTCCTCAGAGATCTCCGAGAGATATATAAGGGAGTGCAAGAAGGACATGGCCAGCCTGAACGTAAAGCCGGCGACCATGCATCCCAGGGCGACACAGGAGATCGGCGGCATGATCGACATGATCCAGAAACTCATCGACAAGGGCTATGCCTACGTGGCGGAGGATGGCACGGTCTACTACAGCACCAGGAAGTTTGAGGGATACGGCAAGCTCTCCCACAAGGACCTCGACAATATGCGAAGCGGCAACCGCGACCTGAAGGTCACCGGAGCCGAACAGAAACAGGATCCGCTGGATTTTGTTCTCTGGAAGCCCAAGAAAGAAGGGGAGCCCTACTGGGATTGCCCCTGGTGCAAGGGCAGGCCCGGCTGGCACATCGAGTGCTCCGTCATGAGCAAGCGCTATCTGGGCGACCAGATCGACATTCACGCAGGCGGAGAAGATCTTGTCTTCCCTCACCATGAGAATGAGATCGCGCAGTCGGAGGCTGCCAACGGCGTCACGTTTGCCAAATATTGGATGCACAACGCGTTCCTCAATATCGACGGCGAGAAGATGGCCAAGTCCAAGGGCAATTTCTTCACTGTACGCGATATCATCTCCCAGTACGATCCGCAGGTGCTTCGCTATTTCATGCTCTCCTCCCATTACAGGAGCCCGCTCAACTTCAGCAGAGAGCTGATGGAGGCGGCAAGAGCTTCCTACGAGAGGATCCTCAACTGCGGCGAGAACCTCCGCTTCCTCTCGGGAAAGGCACAGGGAAGCCTCACAGAGGAAGAAGCGGCAAGTCTTGCGGAGGCGGAGAGCTACCGCAAACAGTTTGAGACGGCGATGGATGATGACTTTAACACGGCCGACGGCATTTCAGCTGTCTTCGAGCTGGTCAAGTGGATCAACAGCCGTGTGAGCGGTTCCTCCTCCGGGGAGTTCATTGAGAAACTCAGCGCTGAGCTCCATGACCTGACAGATGTCTGCGGCCTCATCATTGAGAGAGACAACGAGCTGGAAGATGACCTGGCTGCCTATGTGGAAGCCAAGATCGAGGAGAGAAAGGCGGCCAAGAAGGCGCGCGATTTTGCCAAGGCGGACGCGATCCGCGATGAGCTCAAGGAGAAGGGCATCATTCTGGAAGATACCAGAGAAGGAGTTAAATGGAAGAAAGTCTGAGAGGCCTGATCCTGAAGGAGTTTCCCCATGAAGAAGTCGATATCCGCACCTATTCCCCCGGGACACTGGCGTTTCTGGGGGATGCGGTTTACTCGCTCGTGATCCGGACGATCCTGGTCTCCAAGGGAAACCGGCAGGTGGAGAAGCTGCACAATGAGACGACCTTCTATGTCCGGGCAGAGCAGCAGGCGGCGCTGGGAACCGCCATCTACGATCTGATGACAGAGGAGGAGAAGAAGGTCTACCGAAGAGGCAGAAACTCCAATCCTTATCATCACGCCAAGAGTTCTTCAATGGATGAATACCTGCAAGCAACCGCACTGGAAGCCCTGTGCGGTTACTTATATTTACAGGACAGAACGGACAGGCTGATGGAACTCCTGCGCGAGGGGGTCCTGCGGACGGATAAAAAGAGGAAACTGGGGCCGAGAAGACCGGCTATGACGATGACAGGAGAGAACGAAGATTATGAATGAGAACCGGATCGAGGGAAGAAATGCCGTGATCGAGGCGTTTCGCTCCGGAAAGACGATCGACAGATTATATATGCTGGACGGGAGCAGGGAAGGCGCCATGCAGACCGTCCGCAAGGAAGCGGCCAAGCACGGGACGCCGGTCAAGTACGTGAACCGGCAGCGCCTGGATCAGATGTCGGAGACGGGCAGGCACCAGGGCGTGATCGCGGAGATCGCCGCCTATTCCTACGGGGAGATGGAGGATCTTTTTGCAGCGGCCAGAGAGAGAGGGGAGGATCCTTTCTTCATCCTGCTGGACGGCATCGAGGATCCTCACAACCTGGGCGCCATCATAAGGACGGCCAATCTGGCGGGGGCCCATGGGGTCATCATTCCCAAGGACAGGGCAGTCGGACTGACGGCGACCGTGGCCAAGGCATCGGCCGGCGCGATCAACTACACGCCTGTCGTAAAGGTGACCAATCTCGTGCGGACCATGGAGAAACTGGCGGAGCAGGGGCTCTGGTTTGTATGTGCGGATATGGACGGCACGACCATGACACAGCTCAATCTCAAGGGCCCCATCGGTCTTGTGATCGGCGCGGAGGGCAGCGGCGTCAGCAGGCTGGTCAAAGAAAAATGCGATATGACGGCTTCCATTCCCCAGAAGGGACAGATCGACTCCCTGAACGCATCAGTCGCGATGGGCGTCCTCGCTTATGAGATCGTGAGACAGAGAAGTCTGTGACAGGATACGGAGGAACATGAAAAGAGAAAAATATGCGAATCTCTCCGATGAGGAACTGATCGCCGTGATCCGTGACGGCGACAAGGAAGCCATGGACATCCTGATGGACAAGTACAAGGACATGGTACTGGGCAAAGCCAGATCGATGTTTATCCTCGGAGGAGACGCTGACGACCTGATCCAAGAGGGAATGCTGGGACTGTTCAAGGCGGTGCGGGACTATGACTGCGGGAGAGACGCCAGTTTTCGCACCTTTGCGCAGCTGTGCGTGAACCGCCAGCTTTATACAGCGATAAAGGCCTCCAACAGAAAGAAGCATCTTCCGCTCAACTCGGCGATCTCGCTCAGCCAGCCGGTCGGTGAAAACGGCGAAGAGGGGAGCGAGGAAGTCCTGGCAGATTATCTGGAGGCCGACAACAGCACCAATCCCGAGGAATACATGATCGGACGAGAGGAGAGCGACCGCTTTGAAGAAATGATCGAAAAAGAGCTGAGTCCTTTTGAGAAACAGGTGCTGGAGCTTCATCTGACGGGAATGGGATATGTGGAGATCGCACATGTCCTCAACCGGGATGAAAAGTCGGCGGACAATGCCTTACAGAGGATCCGCACCAAATTCAGAAAATGGAGGTAATACGATGGCAATGAATCCTATGCAGCTCTTGCAGCTGTCTGAAAGACTGAAGATCTTCAGAGAGCAGCATCCGCGCGTGCTCGAGTTCCTGCACGCGGTTGCACGCGACAATATCCAGCCGGGCGTCATCATGGAACTGAAAGTGACCGACAATGAGGGCAGGACCAAGGTGACCAATATCAGGCTGACGCCTGAAGACGTGGAGACGATCGGGATCATCAAGAATTTGAAGGGCGAATCCTGAAAAGGCACTTGGGGCCAGCCTTATCACGATACGGCATGAAGAGAGGGGATGTATCACTTCGATACATCCCCTCTTTTTGCGCTTGTGGTTTGTAAGGGCTGGAACATGTGCGATCACTGCAGCGCGCCGTCGGCACCGAAATGATAGGTCTTACCGCCGATCGTCGCCGTTCCCGTCAGCATGTGGCAGTCAGAGGCGAAGTAGTATTTCTTGCCGCTGATGGTCTGCCATCCTGTCTTGGCGTAGAAATCCTTGGGCGTGAAGTAATACTTCTGACCGTCGATGGTATGCCAGCCTTCGAGCAGATATCCCTTGGTCTTGCTCAGATAATACCAGTTCTTCTGTTCTTTGACCCATTCCCAGCCGGTGTGCATATATCCGGTAAGTGGATCAAAATAGTATTTCTTTCCATTGATCCTCTTCCAGCGGAGATACATCTTGCCTTCCTTGGTGAAGTAGTACTTCTTGCCCTGGATCTTCTTCCAGCCGGTCACGCGCAGACCCTTTGCATTGAAGTAGTAGATATCGCCGTTGATGTTCTGGAAGCGGTTGGTGAGGTAGGAGCTTCCCATCCTGAATTTGTATCCGCCGCTCGTCTTCACCCAGGTCCCGCTGGAGGACTTGGTGAAAGAGGCGCTGTTGTTATTGGGCAGGCAGCTGAAGTGTACGATCTGCCGTGCAGAGGAGGGCGCTTTGCTGATGATGACACCCTTTCCTGCCGCGCATTCCACCACCCGGTTGTTGCCCAGATAGAGCATAACGTGGCTGTTGTTGCTCTTGGTCCCCTTGCCGGTGCAGATGATATCGCCGGGGGAAGCCTTGCTCACGTCCGTGCCGATATTGACGCCGCCCGGATACTTGGAGGGCTTGTTGCCCCACTCATAGGAGTGCACAAAGTCCTCAACCAGTCCGTACTTGTGAAGGACATGATATACGAACCAGGAGCAGTCCGTCTTTCCGCCGGACTTCAGGCGCTTGAAACGCAGTCCTTTCGGATCGTTGTTGGTCACGGAAGACGCATAGTCGATCTTGCCGACAAAGTAGGTCGCATAGGACAGCATATTGTTGACAAATGCCGTGTTCCTGACCGTTGAGTGATCATGTGAAAGATCCTTGTCCTTCCCTGTCTTCCATGTATTTGTGACAGAGGAAGTGACGAAAGAGCTGCTGTTCCAGATGATCTTGGATCCGGCGTCCGAAGAGGAGAACTTGGTAGTGGCTGCCGCGGCAGAGCGGGGCGCTTTCCCTTTGAGCTGTCCCTTGTTGTTAAATGTATAGGTCTTGCCGCCGATGGTCTGCTTGCCGGTCACCATCACGCCGTTCTTGCCGAAGTAGTAGGTCTTGGAACCAATGGTCCTCCAGCCGGTGATCATGTATGCGTTCTGTGTGTCAAAATAGTATTTTTTGCCGCTGATGGTCTGCCATCCTGTCTTGGCCTTGAAGGTGCCTTTGGTGAAGTAATACTTCTTGCCGCCGATGGTCTTCCAGCCTTCTACCAGATAGCCCTTCTTAGCGTGCAGGTAATACCAGCCGTTCTTTTCTTCTACCCATTCCCAGCCGGTGTGCATGTGGCCGTCCACAGGGTCGAAGAGGTATTTTTTCCCGTTTACTCTCTTCCAGCGAAGGAGCATTCTGCCGTTCTTGTCAAAATAGTATGTCTTTTTGTTGATCGTCTTGAAGCCGGTCTGCCGCACGCCGTTCTTGTCGAAATAGTAGGTGTAGCTGCCGATCTTCTGAAGCTTATTCGTGATGAAGGAGCCGTCGGTATTGCGGTACTTGTAGCCTTCGGAGGTCTTCACGAACTTGGCTGTGAATTTGTAGCGCTTGGGCAGAGCTGTGCTGGCGTTGGCCGCCGTAACGGTCGCGGCCGTCTTCTTCATTGCCGCCGTGATGTGGTAATCCAGGGCGTCGTTAAACTGATAGGCCACCCTGTTGACGACATTTCCGCTGCTGTCCTTGATACTGGCGATCACGGTGCGCATGTTTCGCTCGCCTGCGACGCTTATATGTCCGGCTTTCACGCTGAAAGTGATCATGCCGTTATATCTGCTGCTGTAGATATTGCAGAAGTCTTTGAGATTATCGACGGGTGTCTGTACCCATCCGCCCGCGAAGGAAGACTCACTGTCACCGTTCCAGTTGTAGTAGGCAAAAGAGGGGTTGACTTTTTGCACAAATGCTTTGGTATTGCTGGTGTTGCCGCCGTGGTGGTTCATTTTGAAGATATCCGCCCTGATATCGACACCGCTGTTGACGAGCTGGTTCTCAGTCTCTTTTTCGATATCGCCGCAGGTGAGATAGGAGACACTTCCGGAAGTGACCTTGGCCACCAGTGAGTTGTTGTTGATGTAGTTTGAATTATAACTGCCGCTTTTGTAGTCACAGCCCCAAAGGATCCTGACAGTCGCATTTCCAAATGAGAAGGAAGATCCCTTTCTGAGATAGATGATCTGCACACCGTTATTGTTGGCGGCACGAACGATGGAGTCATGACCGGCGAGCTTATCCTTGCAGTAATCGTTCTTGGCTGCCCCCTTCTTTACGTATGCAGGATCAGGAAGGTAAACCTTGCCGATATGGAACCTGGGATCATTGATGATCGTAGGGATCTGGTGCATATGATCGTAGTGATAGTGCGAGAGGTAAATATCAAAGTTATAGAAATGATGATCATCCAGATAATTCATCAATGTGTCATATTTATCATGCAGACAGGTGTCCATGAGAAGCGTTTTGCCGCCGCTGGTGACCAGCGTGCAGTCTCCCCATGTCCCGTCGGCGGGACCGAAATCGATCGGCGTGATCTGCATGTTTCCGCTGGCCGCCTTGGCAGGAAGTGCCGGAATGACGGACGTGCACGCAAGAAAAACACCGAGTAATGCGGTAAGCAGATTGCGCGTTATGAACAGTTTTATCGAATCTGAATGTTTGGATGATTTGTGATTTGTTATCATGATTACCCCTATCTGCCTCATGCGCGAGCAGCGCAAAGGTTAAAAATGAACACTCATTTTATGATACAGACTAAGGATAGCATATAATTACAAAAATGTTAATTAAAAATTAAATATTGAGCAAAAATCTTAAAAAATATTTAATTAAGACGTGAAAAATGATGAGATGTACCAAGCAAATACAGCACCAGACCGGCTGCGAGAAAAGCAAAACCGACGACCATCATATAAAACTGATGATCGGAAGAATTGCCGGCGATATCAAATATACCGCGGAGCAGACTGCCCGCAGTCACGAGAGCGGTCCCTGTGTTCCAGGACAGAGAAGAGAGCACACTTGGCCCCGGAAGAGACCTGACCATGAGGCACAGCCCTGTGGGGATCACCTCCAGTGCGAGGGGCCAGGCAAACAAAAAAGTCATAAAGGGAGAGTGCACGCCATGTGAGAATATGTTGTAGACCAGATAGAAGACCAGGCAGAAGACACTGCAGCAGATGGAGATGATCAAACCGCCGCGCAGTTCTTCTCTGTTCTTTCTAGCTGCCAATATAGATGATATCACTGAGACTCCTTTCCTCGATCTTGTCACCGAAGGTAGTTGGGCGGTTGAGGACACGGCCGTTGAACCAGATCGTGGAAGAACCGCCTCCGTCCAGGTTGTAGGCTGTCCGGCACCCGAGCTCTTTCATGAGCTCTGCCAGCTGAAGAAGAGATAAGCCCGTGCTCTCATCCGTTCGTCCGTCGGATACGATGAACAAATAGTGGAGAGGCGATATGACGCCCAGCGCAGTGCGGGGATTCGTCACTTGGGCGCGATCGACTTCATCATCGGTTTTCACAGATATCTCTCCGTCTATAATAAGTCCGGGTCCGAAGGAGAAGATATCGACAGCGCCCGCTTCCTCCAATTCCCGGGCGGAGACATCCGCTTCCCTCACGATCTCAAAACTTCCGTCCGGATAGTGCACCAGATCTTCCTGCTCGGGATCATCAGCGGGTTCCGACCGGTACAGATAGCCGTTCCTCATGACATACCCGGAACTCCTGAATCCGTAGTAGTCGCCGTTGATGGCGAGAATGGCGTTGTTCTGCACGGCCATGGAAGAGGTGGTATCCGTCACATTGCGGCCAAAAGAGTTTTCGGCCAGAGCGGTCCTGACACAGCCGGGATCCGTCAGTGTGATATCCGCGATGTAAACGTTCGTGGACAGCGTCCGCATGGTGCGGATCTCGATCGATATGCGGCTGTCCCGATAGGCTGTATCCGTGATGAC
>CACXGR010000175.1 GCA_902767235.1 uncultured Lachnospiraceae bacterium
CTGAACACCCTGCAGAAGATCCTGAGCGACCGGCAGAGGACGAGCATCCGCATTGTCATGACGCCGGAGAGCATCGTGGTGCGGGAGGCGGAGCGCTGCCAGGCCTGGCTGAACGCATATGACTTCGGCGTGGACGCGGTCTACGTGAACCGGATCTACCCGGAGGAGGCGATGCGGGGCAGCTTTGCGGGCTGGGCCTTACAGCAGGAAAGAAGCCTTCAGCGCGTGGAGGAGAGCTTTTCGCAGCTCAGGAGATTCTATCTGCAGCTGCAGGACCGGGAGCTGAGAGGGATGGATGCCCTCGAAGATGCGGCGGCGCAGCTGTATGGCGGGATCGGAGCGAAGGATGAAGTCGATCCGGCATCTGTATTTTGCACGGCACAGAGTTATAAGACGCAGAGAAACATGGAGGACGGCACCTGGGTCATGACCTTGAGCCTCCCCTACATGAGCGCCGAAGACATCGCAGTGAAAAAGGACGGAGAGGACCTGATACTGGACGTGCAGAACGAAAGGCGAAGATTCCGGCTGACAGAGCAGTGCGGCCGGAGAAAGTTAAGAGAGTGGGTCTATGAAAACGGCCTGCTCACGATCACATTTGAGTAGACAGATCCGACTTCATGCAAACCAGAGCGGAGAGACGGAGATGTTAGGAAACAGAAGGAGGAGATGTACATGCTCATCGTAAAATTCATTCTTGGTATGATTCCCATTATCTGGCTGATCATAGCTTTGACCGGCCTCAAGATGCCCGGCTATAAGGCCTGCGGCATCGCGATCGTATTTGCTGCGGCAGTGGCGCTTTTCTATAAGCACCTTCCGCCCATCTCGGTGGCGACGGCATTCCTGGAGGGGGTATTCAGCGCGCTGTGGCCGATCATCCTTGTTATCCTGGCGGCGCTGTTTGTCTATGCGCTGACCCTGGAGACGGGAGCTATGGAAGAGATCAAGGCAATGCTCAGCAGTGTTTCCAAGGATAAACGTGTCCTGGGTCTGATCATCGGCTGGGGATTCGGCTGCTTCATGGAAGGCATGGCCGGATTCGGAACCGCTGTGGCGATCCCGGCATCGATCCTCGTCGCACTGAATTTTGAGGCGGTTCCCACGGTACTGGCCCTCCTGATCGTCAATTCCACGCCTACCGCTTTCGGAAGTGTCGGCGTTCCGACGACGTCAGTGGCTTCCGTCACAGGACTGGCCGCCAACGCGATCTCAGCCAATACCGTTGTGATCGAAGTTCTGCTCATGGTGGTCTCACCGCTTCTGTTCGTCGTCGTGATCGGCGGAGGCCTCAAAGCGCTCAAGGGCATGATCCCCTTTACACTGATCGCTTCGGTGTCCTTTGTGATCCCGAACTTTATCATCGGCTATTTTATCGGCCCTGAACTTCCGGATATCATCGGCTCGATCTGCTCCATGATCATCATGATCCTTGTGGCTCTGAAGATGAAGAACAAGGAAGTACCCGAAGAATATCTGGTCGGAGGAGATGGAAGCGCACAGGCGGAGCTCTCCATCGACATGAACAGCGCGCTTCGCGCGTGGAGCCCCTTCATCCTGATCTTCGTGCTCCTTCTGTTCACATCCAAGCTGTTCCCGTTCATCAACGGCCCGCTTTCGTCGATCGCTTCTTCGTTCAATATCTATGTCGGAGAGGGAGCGTCGCCGACAAGCTTCACGTGGATCAATACCCCGGGCGTTTGGATCATTCTCTCCGGTATCATCGGCGGACTGATCCAGGGCGCATCGCTCGGGAAGATCTTCGGAGTACTGGCAAGCACCATCAAGAAGAATGTGAAGACGATCGTGACGATCTGCTCCGTTCTGGCAACCGCCAAGATCATGGTCCACAGCGGTATGACGACGGATGTCGCGGATGTCCTGGTCGCAGTGACCGGAAAGTTCTATCCGCTCTTCTCGCCTCTGGTAGGTGTTCTCGGCGCATTCGTGACCGGTTCCGGAACCAGCACAGGCGTGCTGTTCGGACCTCTGCAGTCAGCTGCCGCTACACAGCTCGGACTGACGCCTGAGTGGCTGTGCGCGGCCAACGGCCTGGGCGCCGGCATCGGCAAGATGATCGCGCCTTCCAACGTCGCACTGGCTACGGCTTCCGCCGGAATGGCAGGACGGGAGAATGAGATCCTGGCAGGGATCTTCAAGTACTGCATACTGTA
>CACXGR010000176.1 GCA_902767235.1 uncultured Lachnospiraceae bacterium
GAAGTCGAGATCGCCGGAGCCAAGAATGCAGCGCTTGCGATTCTTGCGGCGTCGATCATGACGGACGATACGGTCACAGTGGAAAATGTGCCTGATGTCAGCGATATTCGCGCGATCCTCAAGACCATCGAGGTGATCGGCGGAAAGGTGGAAAGACTCGGAAACGACCGCCATGCATTCCGGATCAGCGGCGCGGGGATTGACAGAAATGCCCGTGTGGACAATGAGTATGTCAGAAAGATCAGGGGTTCTTATTATCTGATCGGAGCCCTCCTGGGTAAATACAGGAAGGCGTCTGTCGTGCTCCCCGGCGGGTGCAATATCGGCCTGAGGCCCATTGACCAGCATGTCAAAGGATTCAAGGCGCTCGGCGCATCCGTGAGAGTGGGGTTTGACAGGGTCGATGCCTCGGCAGACAGACTGGTCGGCTCACATATTTACATGGACGTCGTTTCGGTCGGCGCAACGATCAACATCATCATGGCGGCGGCTATGGCAGAGGGCAATACCACCATTGAGAACGCTGCCAAGGAGCCCCACGTAGTCGACCTCGCGAACTTCCTCAACAGTATGGGGGCCAAGGTCAAGGGAGCAGGCACGGATGTGATCCGCATCATGGGCGTAAAACGGCTCCACGGGACCAGCTACTCCATTATCCCTGATCAGATTGAAGCCGGCACCTTTATGTTCGCGGCGGCGGCGACCAGGGGAGACGTAACCGTCAAGAACGTGATCCCCAAGCATCTGGAATCCCTGACCGCCAAGCTCAAGGAGATCGGCTGCGAGATCAAGGAGTCCGACGACATGGTCCGCGTAGTGGCTTCCAGAAGGCTGGGGCGGACAGATGTCAAGACCTTGCCTTATCCGGGATTCCCGACAGATATGCAGCCCCAGATGACAGTCGTACTCGGCCTGAGCAGAGGCGTCAGTTTCGTGACCGAGAGTATCTTTGAAAACCGCTTCAAATATGTGGATGAGCTCACCAGGATGGGCGCCAACATCCGCAAAGAGGGAAGTACGGCGATCATTGAAGGGGTGGAGCAGTATACCGGCGCGACACTCAGTTCTCCGGACCTCAGAGCGGGAGCGGCGCTTGTGATCGCAGCACTTGCAGCTGACGATTTCAGTGAGATCTATGAGATCAAGTATATTGAGAGAGGTTATGAGGACTTCCCTGAGAAGCTGCGCAAACTGGGCGCGCATATAGAAAAGATCGACACGGCTGAGGAAAAGAAGCTGTTTATGCAAAGAGAGAGATAATCCCCTTTACAGTTCGGTGCCGAGTAAATATAATAAAGGATGCAGTTATATAACCATGATGTTTTTCGGGGCAGGGTGAGATTCCCTACTGGCGGTACAGTCCGCGACCCGCTTCGGCGGCTGACCCGGTGAGATTCCGGGACCAACAGTATAGTCTGGATGAGAGAACAACTTCGGGTTTTGCAGCGGGACCATTGCCGGTCTCGTGTCCTGTTATTTGTCAATTTTGCCCCGTACACGCTTCGTGTGCGGGGTTTTTTAGGCAAATGCTCCGCGAACATCGACAAGAGAGGAGAGCATTATGAACGGATTCCTTGATGCAGTAAAAGAGAACGCGGGCTTTGTGGGCGTATGCATGGTCACTGTATTTATCATGGTGGCTGTCGCTTATATTCTGGAGAAGGCGGCCAAGCGCAGAAGCGGGGACACAGACAGAGTCCTGGCGACCAGAAAAGTCGTTATGATCGGCATGTTCTCTGCCATATCCGGCATACTGTACTGCTTTGACTTTGCACTGCCGATCGCACCCTCCTTTTACAAGCTGGACTTCAGCGAGCTGCCGGCCCTGATCGCCGGGTTTGCCTTCGGTCCTGTGGCGGGCGTTCTGGTGGAGTTCATCAAGGAGATCGTCAAGCTGGTCCTCAAGTCCACATCCACCGCTTTTGTGGGAGACCTGGCCAACTTCCTGATCGGCTGCATGCTGGTCCTTCCGGCCTCTGTCGTCTATCAGTTCCACAAATCCAAGAACAGCGCGCTGATCGGCTGCATCGTGGGGACCGTCGTCATGACCGTTTTCGGGACATGGTTTAACGCAGTCTATCTGCTGCCCACTTTTGCCAAGCTCTTCGGAATGCCTATGGACGCGATCATCGGAATGGGCGCCGCGATCAATGCGGGCGTCAAGGACATCACGACCTTCGTGATCTTCATGGTGGCACCGATCAATATCATCAAAGGCGTGGGCATCTCCGCCCTCACCATGCTGATCTACAAGAAGATCAGCCCCATCATCAAATACGGGAGCTCCTCGCGCCAGAGCGTCGGCCCGAACGCCTGAAGCAGGCCGCTGGCTGCTGAAGGCCGCTGAGACCGGCATAGAGTAGAAGAAACAGAAGAAAATGAAAAAAGTAAGTGAGATTTTTGAGTCATCTTCTGCGGAAGAGACCTATCAATTTGCATATCAGATGGCGTCAAAGGCGCAGCCGGGCCAGGTCTATGCCCTGATCGGCGATCTCGGCGTGGGAAAGACTGTCTTTACCAAGGGGTTTGCCAGAGGGCTGGGCATTGAGGAGCCGGTCAGCTCCCCGACCTTTACGATCCTTCAGATCTACGAGGAGGGAAGGCTCCCCCTTTACCACTTCGACGTGTACAGGATCGAGGAGCCCGAGGAGATGGAAGAGGTCGGCTTTGACGACTACGTGTACGGGGACGGCGTCTGCCTCATTGAGTGGGCCGGCAGGATCGAGGAGATCCTCCCCGGGGACACAGTCACAGTCATGATCAGCAAGGATCTGGAGAAAGGAACGGATTATCGAAGGATCGCAGTGATATCGGAACAAGCGTAAAGGATCGGTCTACATGAAAATTCTTGCAATTGAAGCTTCCGGCCCTGTGGCCGGCTGTGCGCTTTTGGAGGACGGCGTCCTCACCGCGGAGTACAGTGTACAATATAAAAAGAAACACTCCCAGAGCCTTGTGCCCATGCTGGATGAGATGAAGCGGATGCTGGACCTGCAGCTCTCCTCTATAGACTTTCTGGCCGTCACGGAAGGGCCCGGATCCTTTACAGGGCTTCGGATCGGAGCGGCGACGGTGAAGGGCCTGGGGCTCGCGCTGGATAAGCCGGTTCTGCCGGTGCCCACCGTGGATTCCCTGGCCTGCAATCTGTTCGGAACGGACCGCCTGATCTGTCCTTTGATGGATGCGAGAAGGCAGCAGGTCTATACGGGCATCTACGAGAACGACGGGGAACTGCGTGTCATCGAGCCGCAGTGCGTTGTCGCGCTGTCAGAGATAACGCAGAAACTGAATGCGCTGGGCAGGGAAGTGATCTTTCTGGGCGACGGCGTCCCGGTCAATGAGGCGGCGCTTGGGGAGCAGATGACGGTTCCCTATCTGATCGCACCGGCGCACGTAAACCGCCAGAGAGCGGCCTCCACAGCGGTGAGAGCGGCGCAGATCTACGCGGAGCGCGCCGACGCGGCGCTGGTGAGCGCGGACGACTTCAGACCCGAGTATCTGAGGATTCCCCAGGCCGAGCGTGAGCGGGGCGACAAGCGCAACTACAAGGTATTTGTATAACAGAGGTGATGCGGATGCGCCCGGGTCTGAACAGAGAGATAAGGGTCCGCCGGATGACGGCGGACGATATAGGGCAGGTCCTTGAAGTGGAGAGGGCCTGCTTTTCGGAGCCCTGGTCCGCCGACGCGTTCTCGGCGACGCTCCTTCTCCCCTATGCCCATTACTATGTGGCGGAGATCGAAGGAGACGGCGGGGAGCCGCGGATCATCGGCGAGTGCGGCGTTCGGGACATCGTCGGGGAAGGCGAGATCACGAATGTGGCGGTTCTCCCGCAGTGCCGGGGATACGGAATTGCCTCACAGATGCTGGGGATACTGCTGGAGGAGTCGGTGCAGAAGGGGATGACCGCCTTTACGCTGGAAGTGCGGGCCGGGAACGGGCCGGCCATAGCGCTCTACCGCAAGTTCGGATTTGAGACGGAAGGGATCAGGGCCGGATTTTATGAAAAGCCGGTGGAGGACGCCCTGATCATGTGGCGAAGACAGGACCGGATTCAAAAGGACTGATCACAAGAGGTATATATGATCGATGTTTGTTTGTTGGGATCGGGCGGAATGATGCCCCTTCCATATCGCTATCTGACTTCACTGATGGTGCGGTACAATGGCAAGAGCATACTGATCGACTGCGGAGAGGGGACACAGATGGCGCTTCGGCGCAAAGGCTGGAGCCCCAAGCCCATCGATGTCATTCTTTTCACCCATTTTCACGCAGACCACATCAGCGGCCTGCCGGGCCTTCTTCTGACCATGGGAAATGCGGAGAGAACGGAACCTCTCCTGATCTGCGGCCCCAAAGGAGTGGAGAAAGTGGTGAGCTCGCTGCGCGTCATCGCGCCGGAACTCCCCTTTGAGATCCGCTTCAAGGAGATCCGGGAGCAGGAGGAGTCCTTTGTGCTGCCCGGAGAAAAGGATTTCAGGATCCACGCATACCGGGTCAACCACAACGTGACCTGCTACTGCTATGCCATGACCTTGGACCGCGCGGGCAAGTTCGACGTGGGAAGAGCTGCGGCAATGAATATTCCCAAGCCCTTCTGGAACAGGCTGCAGAAGGGGGAGACCATCGAGACGCCGGACGGTACCCTGACGCCGGACATGGTCCTGGGCCCTCCGAGAAAGGGGCTCAAAGTGGGGTACTGTACGGACACGCGCCCTTGCGAAGGCGCCGTGAAGGCGGCAGAGGACGCAGACTTATTTATCTGCGAGGGAATGTACGGGGAAGAGGACAAAATAGGGAAAGCCAGGGAGCACAAGCATATGACTTTTGCAGAGGCGGCGCAGATCGCCCGCAAAGCGAAGCCCGCCAAGATGTGGCTGACTCACTACAGCCCGTCCCTGATCCATCCCGAGGATTTCATGCCGGTGGTCTGGAAGATCTTTCCCGATGCGGCGCCCGGCAAGGACGGAAAGAGTATTGAATTAAAGTTTGAGGATTAAGAGATTTGGATAAAGACATCACTATTTTGGCAATTGAATCCAGCTGCGACGAGACAGCCGCGTCGGTTGTGGTAAACGGCAGGGAAGTTCTGTCCAACGTGATCTCTTCGCAGATCGACATCCACACTCTGTACGGCGGTGTCGTGCCGGAGATCGCCTCCCGCAAACACACGGAGAGGATCAATCAGGTGGTCAGGAAGGGCCTGTCCGATGCGGGCAGGAGCCTGGAAGAGATGGATGCGATCGCGGTCACTTACGGTCCCGGACTGGTGGGACCGCTGCTCATCGGCGTCTCCGAGGCCAAGGCCCTGAGCTTTGCGACCGGCATACCGCTGATCGGTGTCCACCACATCGAGGGACACATCAGCGCGAATTATATCGCCCACAAGGATCTGGAGCCGCCTTTCGCCTGCCTGGTGGTATCGGGCGGGCACACCCATCTGGTGCTGGTAAAGGACTACGGGGAGTATGAGATCCTGGGGAGGACCCAGGACGATGCGGCCGGCGAGGCCTTTGACAAGGTGGCCAGAGAGATCGGCCTGGGCTATCCCGGCGGACCCAAGATCGACAAGGTCTCCAAAGAGGGAAATCCCAGGGCCATTGACTTCCCCAGGGGAAAAGTCGCGGGATCCCGCTATGATTTCAGCTTCAGCGGCATGAAGTCATCGGTTCTCAACTATCTGAACACCTGCAAGATGAAAAATATACAGATCTCAGTTCCCGATGTCGCGGCCTCCTTCCAGCAGGCAGTGGTGGACGTGCTGGTCTCCCACGCGATGTGGGCGGTGGATGAGTTCCACCTGACCAAGTTCGCGCTGGCCGGCGGCGTCGCCTCCAACAGCGCGCTGCGGGCCGCCATGGAGAAGGCCTGTGCCGAGAGAGGGGTGGCCTTCTACTGCCCGCCGCCGATCCTGTGTACCGACAACGCCGCGATGATCGGCTGCGCGGCTTATTATGAGTATATCAAAGGTATGACGAGCGGCCTGGACCTCAATGCGAAACCCGGGCTGAGATTGGGGGAGAGATGACGGAACTAATAAAGGAGCGCGGCATGCAGTCTGCGCTGCAAAGGGAAGAGGCGGCCCGGGACCGATGCACGGCGGTGCTCCTTGCGGCAGGCAAGGGGCTGAGGATGGGCGGCA
>CACXGR010000177.1 GCA_902767235.1 uncultured Lachnospiraceae bacterium
CACTCAAACATGACAGCGGCTACAGAGAAGAGATGTTTAAGCTGCCGGAGTGAGCCGGCGTCAAAAGAGAGATCCCGGAGGCGTTCACACAGGAACGTCTCCGGGATCATTTTATCATCATGTATGAAAGATCCGCGCAGGATCATTCCAGATTCAGCTTTCTGTCCAGCAGCACCCAGGTGAGCACGCCGAAGAAGGCTGTCTGCAGGAAAAGGAATAGGATCATGCCGCCCTGTGCCAGGAAAAGCGCCTGGTTGGAGTGCGCCTCAAAGATCTGCTCGAAGGAATCAAAGATGCCAAAATACATGCCGGTCCGCCCGCAGATGGAGGAAATGATGGTGCCGAGCATGTTGAAAGCGATCAGCGCCAGAATGCTCATCAGGATCCGGTGCTCATTGAACTGATGTCCGATCGCGATGCCGGCATAGATCCGGGTGATCGACGCTGCGACACCGAAGACGATCATGAGCATGAAGAGGACAGAGGCAGCGGCCGCATTGGAGAGCACGGCAGCCGCGTCGGGGTAGTCGAAGATCTCCAGGAAGTCCTTGAAGGGAGAGATCCCGCCGGCACCCAGAACGGACAGCGTGGCCGCCATAAAGGAGACGACCGTGCTCAGCGTCGACCAGATCACGACACTGAGCACCTTGGAAGCGATCAGCGTCGCCGTGTCTGTGGGCAGTGAGAACATGAGATATCCCTCAAGCCCCAGCAGGTTCTTGTAGAATCTGGTCACGGACAGCACGCAGGTCATGATGATGATGGCCAGTATCAGTGCGACATACACCATGAAGATCAGAACGCCCGGAATGCCGGACATAATATCCCCGGGCATAAACCGCAGGCTCAGACCCGTAAAGAGCGCGAAGACGAGCGCGGCCCCGTACAAAGGGAGCATGATCCTCCCGAAAGCTTTGGTCTCATAACCGATCAATTTTACCAGCATCTGTACACCTCCCGGAAATACCCGTCGACGCTCTTGCCGGTTCTCTCCCGCAGTGAGTCGACGTTCTCGTGCAGCGCAATGGTCCCGTTCTGCAGAAATACAACTTCGTCGAGGATGGGCTCCACATCCGTGATCAGATGTGTGGAGATCAGGACCAGTGCATTCTCGGAGTAGTTGGAAAGGATCGTGCGCAAAATATAGTCTCTGGTAGCCGGATCCACGCCCGCAATGGGTTCGTCCAGCAGGTAGACCTTGGCCTCGCGGCTCATGGTGAAGATCAGCTGTACTTTCTCGCGGGTGCCCTTGGACATCTTGCCGATCGGCATTGCTCCGGTCACGCCGAGTGCGCTCAGCATATCCGCCGACTTGGCCGGATTGAAGTCCGCAAAGAAATCGTGATAGAATCCGGTCAGCTGTTCCAGATTCATCCACTGAGGCAGAAAATCGCGGTCCGGCAGATAGGAGACGATCGCCTTGGTCTCCGATCCGGGTTCCATGCCATCGATCGTGATCAGACCGGAGGTGGGGGTCAGCAGGTGCTGTGCCAGTTTGATCAGCGTGGTCTTACCGCTTCCGTTCGGGCCCACAAGGCCCACGATCCGGCCGCTGTCCAGCGCCAGATCTATATTCTTCAAAGCCTGTATACTGCCGTAATTCTTGCAGAGGGCTCTGCATTCGAGCATACTCATATCTTGAATTCCTCCTTTTTCATGTGCATCGGGATCGTTTCCTGTTGTCTGTCAGCATTCGAGCCGGTCATTGAGCGGCCTGACGGTCCGCTGCCGGACAGCCTCCAGGATCTGGGCGTCGCTCATGCCCAGTGCGCGGAGCCTGGCAAAAAGCTCGGATATGATCTGTTCGCTCATCGATCTTCTCAGCCGCGTGAGCGCTTCCGCGTCCTGCGTTATGAAGCGGCCCGCGGTCCTCTGTGAATTGACCAGTCCGCTGCGCTCCAGCTCTGCCAGCGCTCTCTGCATCGTGTTTGGATTGACGCCGGCCTCCATTGCCAGATCGCGCACCGACGGAAGCCGGGAGCCGGGCGGATAGGCGCCGCTGGCGATATTCCCTTTCAGCGTGCTGACGATCTGCAGATAGATGGGGGCGTTGTCATTGAAGTTCCATGCCATGATTCCCTCCATATAGAAGTATAGATATCTGTGTTACTGTAATATTGTATTAATCAATTAGTACAACACTACAGTAGTACAGATCAAAGATTCTGTCAAGTACATAATGAGAAAAAAACGGATCCAAATCCGATCTGCCTTGACCATCTTTATCCGATGGTATATATTAGAGCATAAGTTCACAAAAGGTTATTTTGGAGGTGTTCGTGAACATTCAAGAGCGGGATATTATGAAAATCCTACTGGACAATATATGTGTAAACCAGCGCGCACTGGCGGAAGCATCCGGGCATTCGCTCGGCGTGGTGAACCGGTCGGTCAATAATCTCATGAAGGAGGGGTACCTGGACCGGCATATGTGTCCCACGCAGAAAGCGAAGCAGCTGGGCGAGGCGAGCCGGCCCAGGCATGCGGTCATTCTGGCGGCGGGATTCGGCATGCGTATGGTGCCCATCAATCTGGAGACGCCCAAAGCGCTCCTGGAAGTGAAGGGAGAAGTGCTGATCGAGCGTCAGATCCGCCAGCTTCACGAAGCGGGGATCTTCGATATCACGGTCGTAGTCGGCTTTATGAAGGAGAAGTTCGAGTATCTCATCGATGCATTCGGCGTGGAACTCCTGGTAAACCGGGACTATGGGGCCAAAAATAATCTCTTCTCCCTCGGGCTTGCGGCTGACCGGCTCGCGGACACCTATGTCATTCCCTGTGACATATGGTGCGCAAGGAATCCATTCAGCAGACATGAACTATACGCCTGGTACATGGTCAGTGAGCGTGAGGACCCGGAGAGCGACGTGCGTCTGAACAGGAAGAGGGAACTGGTCCTGGTGGAGAGAGCTGCCAGGTCCGGCGGTGCGCCGAGAAAGACGGCCGCTGAGAAGAACGGCAGCGCCATGATCGGCATCGCCTATTTGGATAAAGAGACGGGAACAGCTGTGGGCGAGAAGGTCCGCCGCCTCTGCGCGCAGAAGGGAAGAGAAGGGGACTTTTGGGAGGAGGCACTGTATGAGAACGGCAGGATGATCCTTCCGGCAAAGGTAGTGCCCGCCGCTGACGCGGTTGAGATCAATACTTATGAGCAGCTGCGGGAGCTGGACGGAGACTCCAACCAACTGCAGTCGGACGTGCTCGACCTGATCGCACAGGTCTTTTCCTGCGGGAATGAGGAGATCAAGGAGATCGCCGTCCTCAAGAAAGGAATGACCAACCGGTCCTTTCTTTTTACCGTCAGAGGCTGCAAGTATATCATGAGAGTCCCAGGGGAAGGGACCGACAAGCTGATCAACCGAAAGCAGGAGGCGGCGGTATACAAGACGATTTCCGGTCTCGGGCTGTGTGACGATCCCGTTTACATCGATCCCGACACGGGATATAAGATCACGCGCTACCTGGAGGGCGTGCGGGTCTGTGACCCGGATTCGGAGGAGGATCTCGCAAAATGCATGACAAAACTCCGCCATTTTCACGCCATGGGGCTTAAAGTGGAGCATGAGTTTGACATATTCGGACAGATTGCCTTCTATGAGAGCCTGCGTGGGGGGAGGCCTTCACTGTACAGGGACTACCGGGAAGTCAGGGACAGAGTGTACTCGCTAAGACCCTGGATCGAATCCATGGCCGGCGTCAAAGTATTGACCCATATCGACGCGGTCCCGGACAATTTTCTCTTTTATAAAGGTGAGGACGGCAGGGAGCACCTGCAGCTGACAGACTGGGAATATGCCGGAATGCAGGACCCGCACGTGGATATTGCGATGTTCTGTATTTATAGCATGTATGACAAGGCGCAGACGGACAGACTGATCAGGCTGTACTTTGACAGAGAAGTGCCGGATGTGCTGCGCGCCAAAATATACGCCTATATCGCAGCCTGCGGTCTTCTCTGGAGCAACTGGTGCGAATATAAGCTGATCCTGGGCGTGGAGTTCGGCGAGTATTCGCTGCGCCAGTACCGCTATGCCAAAGAATACTACAGACACACAATGAATCTGATCGGTCAGATAGAGGAGAACTAAATGCATCATGTGAAAAGAGCGATCATCATGGCAGCGGGGAAAGGCGAGCGGCTGCTTCCGCTGACCAATAAGACGCCGAAGCCGCTGATCGAGGTAAATGGCAGGAGAATGATAGAGACCGTTATCGAAGC
>CACXGR010000178.1 GCA_902767235.1 uncultured Lachnospiraceae bacterium
AATTTGTAACACAACGAGGCCGGAGCCCATAGGGCTCCGGCCTCTTGCCGTTTACGTATATCGTCACATGTGTGATCCATCGGGACATACGTCCCGGTCGATGATTACTCGATCCGCATCAACAGTTGTCCGCCCTTGACGGTGTCGCCCTCGGAGACCAGGATCTCCTTGACGGTACCGGCCATGCGGGCGCTGGTCGCGGTCTCCATCTTCATGGCCTCGATGGTGATGACGGTCTGGCCTTCTTCGACGGTATCGCCGACCTTGACGTTGATCTGGGCGACGGCACCGGGGATGGAGGCGCCGATCTCACCCTTGTTCTCGGGATCAGCCATGGCGACCTTGACGATGTGCTTCTGGGCCTCGGGATCCGGAACCTTGACCTCGCGGCGGATGCCGTTGAGCTCAAAGGAGACGGTCCGCATGCCGTCCTTGTCTACTTCACCGGGTCCCAGGTACTTGATGACCAGGGTCTGGCCGTCGGCGATGTTGACCTTGTTGGTCTCACCGATGGTCATGCCGTGGAAAAAGACGTGGCTGCCCAGACGCATGATGTAGCCGTACTGCTCGCGGTTCTTGCAGAACTCCTTGTAGACCTTGGGATAGAGGCCGTAGGAGAGAACGGAACGCCAGGTCTGGTCGGGATGGAACTCGGAGATCTCCTGGCGGAGCTTGTCGAAGTCGACGGGCTCGAGCAGTTCGCCGGGACGGCAGGTGATGGCCTTCTTGCCCTTAAGGACGACTTCCTGGAGGTCCTTGGGGAAGCCCCAGGCGGGCTGGCCCATCATGCCGGAGAAGTAGGTGATGGCGGAATCCGGGAATGCCAGATCTTTGCCCTTCTCTATGATATTCTCGGGGGTCAGGTCGTTCTGGGTCATGAAGATCGCCATGTCGCCCACCATCTTGGAGGAAGGGGTGACCTTGGTGATGCCGCCCAGCATCTGGTCGACCTTGCGGTAGTTTTCCTTGACTTCGGTGAAGCGCTGGCCCAGGCCCATGCTCTCAACCTGCGGCTTGAGGTTGGTGTATTGCCCGCCGGGGATCTCATAGCGGTAGATATCCGTGGCGGGACTCTTGATGCCGCCCTCAAAAGCATTGTAGCGCAGGCGGACATCTGCCCAGTAGTCGGTCAGATACTGGAGCTGATCGAGGTCGAGACCCGTGTCTCTGGGCTGGCCCTGGAGCGCGGCGACGACCGCGTTCATGGACGGATTGGAGGTCAGAGACGACATGGAGGAGATCGCGCAGTCGACGACGTCGACGCCGGCCTCGGCCGCCATCAGGTAGGTTGCCACCTGGTTGCCGGAGGTGTCGTGGGTGTGCAGGTGGATCGGAATGCCGATCTCCTGCTTGAGGGTGGAGACCAGCTTCCTGGCCGCGTAGGGCTTGAGCAGGCCTGCCATGTCCTTGATTGCCAGCATGTGGGCGCCGCGGCGCTCCAGTTCCTTGGCCATGTCGACATAGTATTTCAGCGTGTACTTGTCGTTCTTGGGATCCAGGATGTCGCCGGTATAGCAGACCGTGGCCTCCAGGATCTTGTTCTGGTTGAGGACCTCGTCCATTGCGACGGACATGCCCTCGACCCAGTTGAGGGAGTCGAACACGCGGAAGACGTCGATGCCGCTCTTGGCGGAGGCCTTGATGAACTCGCGGATCAGGTTGTCTGGATAGTTGGTGTAGCCGACCGCGTTGGAGCCGCGCAGCAGCATCTGCAGGAGGAGGTTGGGAGCCTTCTCACGGATGATGTCCAGGCGCTCCCAGGGTGACTCATGCAGGAATCGGTAGGCTACGTCGAAGGTCGCGCCGCCCCAGCACTCCAGGGAGAAGGCGTCGGCCAGGATCTCGGAGGTGCCGTCCATGCCCTTGACGATGTCGCGGGTGCGGACACGGGTGCCCAGCAGGGACTGGTGGGCGTCGCGGCAGGTGGTGTCGGTGATCAGAAGCTTCTGCTGCTTCTTGACCCACTTGGCGACTTCCTCGGGTCCCTTGGCGTCCAGCATCTGCTTGAGGCCCATCCGGCGGTTGCCGGTGACGGGAGGGAATCTCGGAGGCTCATAGACGAAGTTGGCGCTGTTCTCAGCGATCGAGCGCTCCGCGATGTAGGTGAGCATCTTGGTCGCGCGGTCCTCGCCGCCCTGGATCTCAAAGAGGGAGGGCGTCTCGTCGATGAACTTGGTGTAGCACTTGCCCTCCTGGAAGGTCTCGTTGCGCAGGACGTTGGTGATGAAGGCGATGTTGGTCTTGACGCCGCGCACGTGGACTTCGCGGATGGCGCGCAGGGCCTTGCGGCAGACACCCTTGAAGGTGCGGTCCCAGGAGGTGACCTTGACCAGCAGGGAGTCGTAGTAAGGGGAGATGATGGCGCCTGTGCCGGCAGTCGCCTCGTCCATGCGGATACCGAAGCCGCCGGAGACGCGGTAGCCGGTGATCCGGCCCGTGTCGGGCGCGAAGTTATTGGTGGGATCCTCGGTCGTCACGCGGCACTGGATGGCGAAGCCGTCCAGCTTGAGGTCGGACTGCTTTTTGATGCCGATACGGTCATCGGAGAGCGGAGCACCCTCGGCGACCAGGATCTGGGCGCGCACGAGGTCGACGCCCGTGACCATCTCGGTGACGGTGTGCTCGACCTGGATGCGGGGATTCATTTCAATAAAGTAGTAGTTCTCGTCCTTGTCGACCAGGAACTCCAGGGTACCGGCGTTGGTGTAGCCGACGTGCTTTGTGATCGCGACGGCATCGCGGTAGAGCTTTTCCTTGACCTCCTGGGAGACGGAGAAGGCGGGCGTGAACTCGACGACCTTCTGATAGCGGCGCTGCAGGGAGCAGTCGCGCTCGAAGAGGTGGGCGACATTGCCGTGCTCGTCGGCCAGGACCTGGACCTCGATGTGCTTGGGGTTGACCAGGAATTTCTCCATAAAGATGTCGTCATTGCCGAAAGCCTTGATGGCCTCTGCCTTGACCAGGTCGAAGTTGATGCCGACTTCCTCGACATTGTCGCAGCGGCGCATACCGCGTCCGCCGCCGCCGGCTGCTGCCTTGAGGATGACCGGGAAACCGAATTCCATGGCCAGCTTCTGGGCCTCTTCGCGGCTCGCGAGCGGCTCTTTGGTGCCGGGTGTCGTGGGCACGTTGCAGTCGATGGCCATCTGCTTGGCACTCAGCTTGTCGCCCATCATGTCCAGGATCTCGGACTTGGGACCGATGAACTTGATGCCGGCCTGCTCGCAGGCGCGGGCGAACTCACCGTTTTCGGACAGGAAGCCGTAGCCGGGGTGGATCGCGTCGCAGTC
>CACXGR010000179.1 GCA_902767235.1 uncultured Lachnospiraceae bacterium
GCGATCGAGGAGAACAACAAGCTTCCCGAGAACAAGAGAAAACCTCAGAACATCATCGAGAAGATGCTCATCGGCAGACTGAACAAGGAGTTCAAAGAGATCTGCCTCCTGGACCAGGTCTATGTCCGCGCTGAGGACGGCAAGCAGACAGTAGGCCAGTACCTTGATCAGGTCGGCAAGGCAAACGGCACAAAGATCACCATCGCCGAGTTCGTCCGCTTTGAGACCGGCGAGGGCATCGAGAAGAGACAGGACAACTTCGCTGAGGAAGTCATGGCTCAGGCCGCAGCTGCCAAGTGATCAGATGATCGTTCAGGAATAATCCCGGATCAGTATGACAGGGTGCCGCTCTAAGAGTTGAATCTTAGGGCGGCGCTTTTTTGTCGTTTTATGTTTTGATTCGGCCAACGGTGTTGTATAATGGTAATTCAGAAGAATAGTATATTCTGATACGGAGGAAAGTATTGAAGTTCAGAAAGATAAATGACACGACAATAAACTGCATCATCACGCAGGATGATATGAAAAAACACGGGATCAACCTGGACGATCTCTTTGAGCGCAAGAGAAATGCGGTGGAATTCATCAGAGGGATCATCGTGAAGGCGGCCAGCACGGTGAACCTGAATATGAAGAGTGATTATACCGCCATGAAGATATCGGTGCTCCCGGACCGGTCTGTGAGCCTTACGATCTCCCAGGATCCCTCGGAGTCAAACCGGATCCGCGAAGTAAAGGAAGGTCCGGCCGCCAACCCCGGGTCTGTGCCCGGAGCGCAGGAGCGGCTGTCGGAATCCGTGAAGAACGGCTTCAAGCCGGCTGAAGGGATCTATGTCTTCAGGTTTTCGTCTTTTGCCGACCTGATCCGCTGCTGCCGAATGCTCTCGGCCCTCTACGACTGGGGAGGATCTGTCTACAGCGTCGAGGAGACAGGGTTCTGCTATCTGCTGCTGGAGAGAGGATCGAAACCGGACAGCCGGTATGACAGCATCATACTCAAAGCCAGTGAATTCGGCAAAATGCTCACCTGTGATGAGAGAACACTCGCCTATATGAAGGAACACTGCCGCTGCATCATTGAAAAGAATGCGATCCCACGGATCTCGGAGCTGTATAATTGAAGGATAAGAAGGAAAACAGAGATAAAGAGGGAATGCGTCTGAATCAATACATCGCTTCCTGCGGGATCTGCTCGCGCAGAGAAGCGGACCGAATGATCGAAGCAGGCAGGGTCCGTGTGGACGGATCAGCTGCCTCTCAGGGAATGCGCGTGACGGATTCCCAGGAGATCACACTGGACGGCAAACGGCTGGGCGGTGCCCGCAGCAAAGTGGTCGTTGCATATTATAAGCCTGTCGGAGTGACATGTACGGCCAGAGATCCGCACGCCGGCAGGACACTCGCGGAAGCCTTTTCTTTTCCTGTCAGACTGACATACGCAGGCCGGCTTGACAGGGATTCGGAGGGGCTTCTTCTGATGACCAATGACGGAGACTTGATCGACGCCGTGATGAGGGGATCCAACGGCCACGAGAAGGAGTATATCGTCCGCGTGAGAAGCCGGATCGCCGATGCGGATCTGGAGCATTTTCGAAAGGGCGTATATCTGAAGGATCTGGGCGTTACCACCAGGCCGTGCAGAGTGGAACGACTGGGGGATCACACTTTCTCGATCACCCTGACGCAGGGACTGAACCGGCAGATCCGCAGAATGTGCAAGGCAGTGGGGAACGAAGTCCGAAGGCTGAAGCGGATCAGGATCATGAACGTGGAGCTTAAGAATATGAAGCCGGGCGAGCAGAGGATCCTCAAAGGGGAAGAACTCAGGGAGCTGTATGAGCTGGCCGGAAGGTGAAGATGATGTCAACAGATAAGGAAAACAGAGCAGCGCAGGGACCGGAAAAGTCAGACCGCGGCAGGATCCGGGAGCTCACGGATCTTTTAAACCGCGCCTCTGAGGCGTATTATAATGAAAATGCGGAGATCATGAGCAATCTGGAGTATGACCGATTGTACGATGAGCTGGCAGAACTGGAGAAGCGGACCGGCATAGTGATGGCGGGCTCGCCGACGATGCGTGTCGGTTATACGGCGGCGGATGAGCTTCCCAAAGAGAGACATGAGAAGCCCATGCTCTCCCTGGACAAGACCAAGGACAGAGAGGCGCTGGCGCAGTGGCTCGGGGGACACGAGGGACTTCTGTCCTGGAAGCTGGACGGCCTTACGGTCGTTCTGACCTATCAAAACGGAAGATTGGAAAAGGCTGTGACGCGCGGAAACGGAGAAGTGGGCGAAGTGATCACGGACAATGCCAGGGTCTTTACCAATCTGCCGCTGGTCATTCCCTGTAAAGAGACACTCATACTCAGGGGAGAGGCCCTGATCCGCTATTCCGACTTCGAAAAGATCAACGAAGCGCTGGAGGCACAGGCGGTAGAGACGGGCGATCTCTCTTTTGCCAGATATAAGAATCCCAGAAACCTGTGCAGCGGGAGCGTCAGACAGCTCAACAACCGGATCACGGCGGAGCGGAGAGTGCGCTTTTACGCCTTTTCGCTGGTCCAGGCAGACCATACGGACCTGGGCAATTCCAGGGAGAGCCAGCTGCGCTTTCTTCGGGAGCAGGGATTTGAGACGGTGGAGTTTGTCAGAGTCAATTCACAGACGGTCGCCCGCAAAGTGGGAGAATTTGAGCAGAGGATCGCCTCCAATGACCTTCCCTCGGACGGCCTGGTGCTGACACTGGATGACATTGCATACGGGAATTCCCTTGGAACGACGGCCAAGTTCCCGAGAGATTCCATTGCCTTTAAATGGGCGGATGAGATTGGCGAGACGACGCTCCGGGAAATGGAGTGGAGCGCGAGTCGAACGGGGCTGATCAATCCCGTCGCCATATTCGATCCGGTGGAACTGGAGGGCACGACGGTCAAGAGAGCGTCTGTCCACAATATAAGCATCGTGCGCCAGCTCAAATTGGGGATCGGCGACAGGATCACGGTGTACAAAGCCAACATGATCATTCCGCAGATCGCGGAGAATCTCACGCAGTCGGACAGCCTGCAGATCCCGCAGCAATGTCCGGTCTGCGGCGAAAAGACGCAGATCCGCCGCGACAAGGATACAGAGGTATTGGTCTGCACCAATCCTGAATGCGCGGCCAAGAAGATCAAGGCGTTTTCTCTCTTTGTGAGCCGGAGCGCCATGAATATTGAAGGCCTGTCTGAGATGACGCTGGAGAAAATGATCGCCGCCGGCCTGATCCGCGAATTTGCCGATATCTACCATCTTTCGGAGCACCGGGATGTGATCGAGGAGATGGAGGGATTCGGCGCGAAATCCTGCGACCGGCTCTTCGAGGCCATTGAGAGGTCCAGAAAGACCACACTGTCCAGAGTGCTGAGTGCCGTCGGCATCCCCGGCATCGGCGTTTCCGGCGCGAGGATCCTCTGCGGGCATTTTGAGGATGACCTGGAGCAGATCCGGGCGGCGGATACAGAGACACTCTCCGCTGTGGACGGGATCGGTCCTGTGCTGGCAGATAATATCAGAAGGTTTTTTGACGATCCCGCGACGGCGGGACCGCTGGACAGATTGCTGCGTGAACTTGTCGTCACAAGAGAGCAGCCTTCCGGCAGAGCGCAGATCCTGTCGGGAAAGACCTTTGTGATCACCGGGAAAGTGGATCACTTTGAGAACAGGGATGCGCTCAAGGCCTATATTCAAGGGCTCGGGGGAAAGGCGGCGGGGAGTGTGTCATCCAAGACGGACTATCTGATCAACAACGACGTCACTTCCAATTCGTCGAAGAATAAAAAAGCGAGAGAACTCGGAATTCCCATTCTTTCGGAGGAGGACTTCCTGAAGATGTGCGAAGACGACGGGTGATCTGGAGAGGAGTATCAAAACATGCCTATCAAAATACAGAATGATCTTCCGGTGAAGGAGATACTCGAAAATGAGAATCTGTTCATCGTCGATGAAAACAGGGCCATACATCAGGACATCAGACCGCTTCAGCTCTGCATTCTGAATCTCATGCCCAAGAAGGAGGAGACGGAGCTTCAGCTCCTTAGAATGCTCTCCAATACGCCGCTTCAGATCGACATCACATTTATGAGAATGAGTTCCCATCAGTCTCTGAATACGCCCATGTCCCATCTCAATAAGTTCTATTACACCTTTGAGGAACTCAGGGACCAGCGCTTTGACGGGCTGATCATCACAGGAGCGCCTGTGGAGAAGATGGAGTATGAGGCTGTCGATTACTGGCCGGAGCTCTGCGACGTATTCGCATGGAGCAAGACCAATGTATTCAGCACCTTCCACATCTGCTGGGGCGCCCAGGCCGGGCTCTATTATCACTACGGACTCCAGAAACGGCTCCTGCCCAAGAAGCTCTTCGGCGTCTATTCCCACAAGGTGCGGCACAGAAAAGAACCGCTGGTGAGAGGCTTTGACGACTATTTCCTGCTGCCGCACAGCCGCTATACCGAAGTCCCCGCGAGAGCCATCCACGCCTGCAAGGACCTGAGGATCCTGGCGGAATCGGAGGAAGCGGGAGTCCTTTTGTGCATGTCCAAGGACGGCAGGAAGATCTTCATCATGGGCCATGCGGAATATGACAGGAATACGCTGCGGGATGAGTACAACCGGGACGCCAAGAAGGGACTCGGGACAGAGATACCGGTCAATTATTTTCCGAACGATGATCCGAGCCAGAAGCCGCTCCTGGAATGGCGTGCCCACAGCTATCTTCTTTACAGCAACTGGCTCAATTATTACGTCTATCAGCTGACGCCCTATGATCTCAATGAGATCCGCTGAGCGGGCGGAGCAAATGCGCCCGCAGGCAGCCTGACGGACGGATATCAGATGTGTACAGGATGAAAGAATGGACGATCTGCATTTGAAACAGACGGAAAGACGGTGCTTCGCCGTGCTCTCCGGAACAGCAAAAAACAGCGAAGAATATATGGATTCCCCGACCTTTTACCTGAGCAGGACGCCTATGAGGGACCGGCTCTGGCTGCTGATCTTTCTCGAGGCGCTGATCGCCATCGACAACGGGTCGGAGGAATACTTTGAAGCGGATTACATCATGGCGGTCAACGAATACCTGATCCGCCGGAGTGATCTGTCTGTTCGCATGCTCAACACATGGATCTCCGGCAAGAACTTCCGGTCCATGCAGGAGGTGACGGACTTCTTGAACGAGCGCTACAGGGTGACCGGACAGTTCTTTAAGGACAATCAGCTGCTGTGCCGCAGGGAGTGGCAGGAATCGGCGTCCGTCTACCGGGCGATCTGGATATCCGCCGTCAGGGCCCAGGAGGAGATCCCGCCGGAACTGGTCACATATGACATGAATCTGGGCGACAGAAAATTCAGGGAAAACCCCATCGGATATCTTCTGTCGATCAGAGAGGAGGAGCGCCTTCGCTATATTGCTCTTTTGGCTCTCGCGATCTACGAATATGAGCACGCGGCCGGCACGCCTGTGGCAGTGCGCTCGGAGAAGACGTGCAGGGAATTTGTCAGGGATTTCGGCAATCTCCTCAATATTTATATCAAGTACCCGGAGGATCCGGAGGTGCAGGCGCTGACGCTCATGGTGCGCATGGACATGGACAGCCGGGACTTCAAGGATGATATGAAGCGCAGGTCTTTCTTTAATGAGTACCTGCGCAAAGCCGCATACATGTGGCACACCAACCAGAGCGGCTGCCGCAGAGCCGTGATCGACAAGTGGGCGGAGTACGGCGGCTACTTTGAGAAACTGCCGGAGGGCGGATATGAGCCCATCATGCCGGATCTATACCTGGATGAGGCGATCCTCAATATACCGGCGTTCGAAAATGAACCCCTCGATTTCCTGCGCCGGCAGGTCAAAAGAGAGCAGAGCATCCATTTCCTGACCATGCTCCACGCCTCCGTCAATACCCCGGAGAATGCGGCACTTTCGGCATTTCTGATCACCAGATGGCTGACAGATCCCGGAGAGGAGGCGGCGGTCGAGCTGGACGCCTATTTCGGCTGGGAAAACGAGAACGACGAGGACCGCACCTACGCCGTCGAGCAGGATATTTGGGATCTCGTTTCTCTGTGGAGATACAACTACAAGAAGTGCAGGGAAAATGTGAAGAATGCATGGCAGTCCTATGAAGAGGCTTACGGCCACGTCATCGCAGAAAATGTCATTCCGGAGGAATTGCAGCACTTTGCGGATATCTTTGAGAACAGCGGTTTTGTGGAAGATCCCATCAGTGTGCTGAGGGAAATGGAAAAGGGGGAACAGGAGAAGTTCGTCGATATCTGCGGCGCCCTGAACGGAAAAGATGCGCACGAGGCGGCGGTGTTTGCCGAAGCGGCGCTCACATGGCTTGAAAACCCCTCCAATGACGGCGCGCGCCGTCTCATGCACAGGATCGGGGGATGGCGGGCCGCCGGCGTCTCCGGTGAGATCGCCGCGCTCAGAGACTTCTTTGAAAAAGCGGCCGTCTCATGGAAATTCAATTACGGAGGCCTGCGCAGCAATACCGTATACGAGTATAAGAACTATTTCTCCAAGCTCTCCGAGATCAAGGGAGAGGACCGGGTAGAGAGCTTTGACCAGGAATTTAAGTCCTTCGAGCGGATCATGGAGGATGAGCGTTTTCTGGAACACCCCTGCGATTTTCTGCGGCATATGACGCAGCTGCAATGCGAGCGCTTTCTGCTCTATCTGGCAGCTGTCTCCGGGATGGAGCCGGAGAGCGCGCTGCGCTTTGCCGTTGTATTCAAAAATATCATATTCTATCCCAATGACGGACTCCGCAAGAGGGTGGACATGATCCTGGGAAGACTCAGCCAGGATGACAGACAGCGGACCGGCTATATTGAGGAACTGCTCACCGGTTCTGTCAGAGAGTACGGGAACGATCCGCAAAGGTGCGGACAGGTCAGAGAGAATTGGACCACATATGCCAGGATCTTCGACGATTACCAGGAGAAGCAGAAAAAGAACCACTGGGAACTCAACGAGCAGAATGTCAGGAAACTGTTCCGCTACTGCTCCACGTCAAAAGAGAGCGCCAGCACGGTGCGGCCCGAGGACCCGGGAACGACGGTGGTCAAGCTCCTTGGCAGCGAAAAGCCGGTCAAAGTCCGCTTCAAGGATGTTGCCCTGAGCGCGGAGAGGATCTACAGCGAACAGGTCGGCGAGATCCTGCGGTTTATGATGGGACAGCTTGAGATGTTCCATCTTCGCGGAGAGAACAAGAACCAGAGGACATATCCTGTCACATATCCCGTGGACATGGTCCGGACAAGGAGAAACAGCTACGGAGAAAAGATTCAGTGGACGGATTCAGAGAAAGTGATCTGCCAGCTGCTCTATCTGGCTGTGGGCGCAGAGCTTCTGCCTCCCCTCCATCAGGAAGTCAGCGAGCGGACCCAAGAAGTGTCGCTGATCATCCGGCTGGACGAGCGGGGCGCAGATAAGATCGAGACCATATTGAGAGGAATCTGAGCCGCATGATCGGTCCCTGTCTGCGGCTTGGCGGCAAAGAGAGGGGATTGGTCAAACTTTGGACTGAAGTATAAAAATTTTATAAATAATTGTTTACACGTCATGGACGTAAAAATATAATAAATAATGCAAAAACCCGATATGGGGTATAAACATTTCGTTACTTGAGGAGGTTTTGTAACATGTCTGGGAAAGATCCGGAACTGTCCCGCCTTGGCGAGGCACTCAGCAGTGCAAGGGCTGCTTATGCGGCCGCAAAGAAAAAAACAGATGAGACCAAGGCTCATTTAAATGAAACGGGGAGCAGGATTCAGACATTTAATGCGAAGATCGCGGATCTCAAGAAGAGTATCGACGCGGAGTACAATGCGATGCGCAGCGAGCGGGCTGCCGGCGACCGGGATGCGGCGGAGGGACACCGCACAGCCGCACAGGCCATGCAGGAAGAGCTCACTCATGTCTATGACACCAAAAAGGCATGTTTCAGTAAACTCGACGAAGCCAGAGATGCATTCAATAAGGCGCTTGACGAGCAGAAGTCTTTCCGGGATATCGTGCAGAAAGCCTGGGACGCCTTCAATGAGAGGCTCGAATTCTTAAAGTCCGAGAATGCCAAAGAGCAGTCCAAGTGGAAGGAGAAGCCCTGCAGGATCTGCGGCATGCCGATCCGGTATAATGTCGAGTGGAAGCATATTCCCAACTTGTGCAAGGACTGCTTTGAAAAAGATAAAGAAAACTGGGAAGACCGGACCTGCGCCAAGTGCGGCAAGACTTTCCGGATCAACAAAGGCTGGGAGCACATTCCGACCATCTGCGGCGACTGCCGCAAGATCGTGAAAGCGGAGAAGGCCGCAAGAGAAGCGGACCGTGCAGCCAGACAGGAAGCGAAGGCCCAAAAAGCGGAAGAGATCGCCAAAGCGGCTGAGAGCGAGCGGCAGGCCGCAGCTTCGGCACTGGTGGAAGTGGCCAATGAAGCGCTGGTTGAAAGCGCTGATCCCACTGTTTAAATCCGGCGGATAAAGTGGTACACTGTTAGAAGGAGTTGCGGGCTTTACAGCTTTCACGTCCGGATATTTTTCGGGATCAGATACAGATATGAATGGAGTAGATAGGCTGCTGTGTTGAGAATATTCTGGCGAGGAATTATTCCGGCACGGCGCCTTTTTTATTTGGGAGTTGAGTGATATGGCGGAGAAATTTGAGGTCAAGACAAAAAACGGAGATGTCCTGAAAGGCTGGCACTGGCCCTGCCCGAATGCGGTCGTCAATCTTACGATCATCACCGGAATGAATGAATACGCCCTGCGGTATGCGGGATTTGCCGAGTGGATGAATGCCCATGAGGTAAATGTCTGGTGCCTGGACGCCTTCGGACAGGGGAGAAATGCCGAATCCGAGCAGCTGCTTGAGCGCTGGCCGGAGAACGGGTTTGACAGAAATGTGGACGGGATCTATGAGATGATCCGCCTGGCATCCCGCAACGGGCTGCCCACTTACCACATGGGGCATTCCATGGGATCCTTTATGACGCAGTCTCTGATGGAGAGATATCCGCTGTCTGCGGACGGGATCATTCTCTGCGGTTCCAACGGAGGCCAGCCTCATCTCATGAAAACAGGCTTTAACCTGTCCAAGATACTGGTCAGGGACAGCAATTGGTACAAAGAAAACCGCACGCTCCAGAACATGGGGATGGGCGGGTTTGCAAAAGCGGTCAAGAACCGTCAAACGGATTTTGACTGGCTGTCATATAATAAGGAGAATGTGCAGTCATATATAGACGATCCCTGGTGCGGGCACTGGAATACCGGCGGCTTCTGGAAAGAGTTCATGAGAGGAATGTCCAAAATATGGCAGAACCGGGAAATGGAAAAGATGTCCCGCAGGGAAAAGATCCTGATCATCTCCGGAGAAGATGATCCGGTGGGACGCATGGGCAAAGGACCGGTGTGGCTCTGGAAAAAGTACAGGAACATGGGCCTGAACAGGACCGTGCTCAAACTCTATCCCCGCATGCGCCATGAGATCCTCAATGAGGACGGAAAAGAGACTGTATACAGAGATATTTTGCGATTTATCCGCCCCGGTTATTACTAATTTGACAAATAATACCCGGCCAAACTGTGAAAAGTGACCAAATCTCATACTGAACATTCCAACATTTAGTGGATTCCCACGACTTACAAAAATCGGGTTCAGATGATACTATTAGCAGGAGCAAACAAAGCACTGTATAGTTGGAAACATACACAGACGGGAGGATGAGCATGGGAGGATTTTTCGGAGCTGCACTTCGGGAAGACGCTGTATTTGATGTGTTCTACGGAACCGATTACCATTCGCATCTGGGGACCAGACGCGCCGGCATGGCAGTCTATGATAAGGAAAAGGGATTTGACCGGGCGATCCACAACATTGAGAGTACCAATTTCAGACCCAAATTTGAAAAAGATCTGGTGAAGATGAAGGGAAATCTCGGGATCGGCTGCATCAGTGACTATGAACCTCAGCCGCTGATCGTGCGGTCTCATCACGGAACCTATGCGATCACGACGGTAGGAAAGATCAACAACATCGATGAGCTGACGGACATGCTCTTTGGCGGGACACACTCTCACTTCCTGGAAATGAGCGGCGGAGACATCAATCCCACGGAAATGGCGGCCTCTCTGATCAATCAGAAGAGTTCCATCATCGAAGGCATTCTGTACGCCCAGGAAATGATCAAAGGTTCCATGACTCTGCTGATCATGACGCCCAAGGGGATCTACGCCGCAAGAGACAAATGGGGCAGGACGCCCGCCGTGATCGGCAAAAAAGAGACGGGCTATTGTGTATGTTTTGAGAGCTTTTCTTTCCTCAATCTGGGTTACGCGCCGGAAAAAGAGCTGGGACCCGGAGAGATCGTATTCATTGAGCCGGAAGGCTGGAGGGTGGAAGCGCCGGCCAGAAAGGAGATGCGCATATGCTCCTTCCTCTGGATCTATTACGGATTCCCGGCTTCCGACTACGAAGGGCTCAATGTAGAGGACATGAGATACCGCTGCGGCGCCAAGCTGGCGGCGCGCGACATAAAGCGCGGAAACATTCATCCGGACTGTGCGGCAGGCGTTCCTGATTCAGGCGTCGCCCATGCCGTGGGATATGCCAATGCATCCGGCGTGCCCTATTCCAGACCTTTTGTCAAGTATACGCCCACCTGGCCCAGATCTTTTATGCCGACGCATCAGAGCAGAAGAGACCTGATCGCCAAGATGAAACTGATCCCGATCCATCAGCTGATCGAAGGAAAGAGCCTGCTCCTCATTGACGACTCTATTGTCCGCGGAACACAGCTGAGAGAGACGACAGAGTACCTGTATAACAGCGGAGCGCGGGAAGTCCATATCAGACCCGCCTGCCCGCCCCTTGTCTTCGGATGCAAGTATCTGAATTTCTCGAGATCAGATTCCGAGAAGGAGCTGATCACCCGCAGAAAGATGGAGATGCTGGAGGGGACCTCCGACTTTACGGATGAGATCCTGGAGAAATATACGGATCCCGATTCCGACCAGTATCACGCCATGCTGGAAGAGATCCGCAAGGAACTCAACTTCACCTCTCTTCACTACCACAGGCTGGACGACATGATCGAGACCATCGATCTGGAGCCCTGCAAACTCTGCACTTACTGCTGGAACGGGAAAGAGTGAGACAAGCGTAAAAAAGGCTGCTGCCTGAGAAATGCATTCTCGGGCAGCAGCTTTTTTGGCATATGCGATGATCATCTCAGTTTCATCGGAACATAGTGAAGATGATCGCCGATGTACTTGGTGGCGGGACGCATGATCTTTCCGTCGTACATCTTGTTCTCCACGTTGTGGGCGACCCAGCCGGCAATGCGCGCGATCGCAAAGAGGGGCGTGAACAGATCCTCCGGGATACCGAGCATGTTGTAGGCGAAGCCGGAATAGTAGTCGACGTTGGCACAGATCGGCTTTCCGCGGCGTTCGGATACAACCTGTTTGACAACGCTCTCAAATTTGGCGTAGAATTCGTATCTCTCGGGGCAGCCCTGCTCATCGGCCAGTCTCTGGCACAGCGTGCGCAGAAGCTCACATCTGGGATCGCTGAGCGTATAGACGGCATGGCCGAATCCGTAGATCAGACCGGAATTATCGAAGTAGTCCTTGTCGAGAATGCGCTCCACGATAGAGCGAAGAAGCGCTTCATCGCAGGCGTAGTGGGTATCCGCGATGATCTGCTGCATCATTTTCTCTACGCTGATATTGGCGCCGCCGTGCTTGGGTCCCTTTAAGGAACCGATGGAGCCGCAGACTGCGGAATAGAGATCCGTGCCCGTGGAACCCATGACAACGTTTGTAAAGGTAGAGTTATTTCCGCCGCCGTGCTCCGCATGGATCATAAGGATGGCGTCGAGCACGGAGGCTTCCTGCTCTGTGAATTTTCCATCCGTCCTGAGCATATAGAGAATGTTCTCGGCGATGGAATACTCAGGTCTGGGATAGTGGATGATCAGTGACTGCCTGTAAAAGTGATGCATCTTGGCAAAATAGGAATAGCATCCGATGGAAGGGAATTTGGCCACCAGATCGATCCCCTTGAGCAATGTCTGATAGGTGTCCTGCGCATCGGGGTCGGGCGCGTAGTTATAGAGGGAGATCGTGCAGGACTGCAGTTTGTTCATCAGATTTCTCGAGGGAGTCCTGAGAATATCGTTGGTCAGGAAGTCCTGGGGAAGGTCATACCGGTCGGAGAGGCATTTCCTGAAGTTGATAAATTCCGTGCGGTCCGGGAGATATCCGAAGAGGAGAAGGAAGATCGTCTCCTCAAAACCGCAGTGCTTCTGACGGTTTTTGAGAAGATCGCGGATACTGTATCCGCGATAGATCAGGTCGCCCTCGCAGGGTACCACGTTTCCGGCTTCGTCTCTGGTATATCCGATAACATCGCAGACCTTGGTCAGACCGATGCGGACACCGGTCCCGTCTTCGTTTCGAAGGCCTTTTTTGACATTGTACTCTTTGAAAAGAGGATTGGGGATATCCGTAAAATTGGAGGATTTCCCAAAGAAACGGGCCAGTATATTGTCATCGTGAAAATTGAGTTTACTGCTCATAGACAGACTCCTTTGGATTATTGTATACAAGAATTCAGTATTTCTGCATATTATAACATGATATTGCTATTTTAAAAGAGTAATTTATGAGGGATATTGAGATTTTTTGTGTCTGAAATGGTATTATATAATGAGTTTTGATCTTTCAAAACACTGATCTGCGTCAAAAAACCGTTCGGCCTTTGATACAGATCTTGATCATCTTGGCAGAGAGGATCTGTAACAGATATGAAAAGCACTAGAGTTAACAATCAGCAAAGGAAGGAGAAAGCCGCATCCGAAAACGTCCTGCCTTCCATCCAAAAAGTGGTCCTGGACGCGCTGCTGAGGGAGTATGAAGTGGCCTTCATGCTGGATCTTCAGAATGATACTTACGAGATCTTTAAACTGACGGGACGATTCTCCAAATATATATCCAGATATCTGAAAAGCCACTTTTCCAGCACCATGCTGGAGATCGCCGACAGCTGTCTGTATTCCTACGACTATGATTTCTTTATCGGCGCAGTGAGCCTTGAAAATCTTCGGATGAGAATGGAGGGCGACGAGTCCTGCAGCTTTGTGTTCAGGGCGATCACGAGCAGAGGCCCGGAATATTTCAGGATGCGGGTGATCCGGGCGGATGACGGCAGCAAGGCATTTGCAGGCGTCTCCTGTATTCAGGACGAGATGAGCAGAGAGATGCAGCAGCGCAAACTCTTTGAGGGCGCTCTGGACAGGGCCAGGAGTGCAGATTCGGCAAAGAGTACTTTTTTGACCAATATGTCGCATGACATTCGTACGCCCATGAATGCGATCATCGGATTTACGAATATCGCTGCGACACATCTGGATGATAAGGAGAAAGTGAAGGACGCCCTGGACAAGATACGTACTTCCAGTGATCATCTGATGAGACTGATCAACGATGTGCTGGACATGAGCCGGATCGAGAGCGGCAGGCTGGCGATCAAAGAGAAAAAGAACAGCCTGACGGAGATCGCAGGCGGTATCGAGAAGATCCTGCAGCCGCAGATCCAGTCCAAAAAACTGACTTTCGCGGTGGATATGGATTCCGTCACAGCGCCGGATGTTTACTGCGACGAGACCAGGATCACCCAGCTGCTTTTGAACCTTCTGGGCAATTCGGTTAAATATACAGAGCCCGGGGGAAAGGTCACCCTCTCGATCAGGCAGAAAAAGAACGGAAAGGCCCGCCGCTACAATCTCTATGAGTTTGTGATCGAGGACAACGGGATCGGGATCAGCCGGGCGTTTCTCTCTCACATTTTTGAACCCTTCGAGCGGGAGAGCAGCAGGCTTGAGAACAATACTTACGGCAGCGGACTGGGCATGTCCATTGCAAAGGGGATCGTCGACATGATGGGCGGCAGCATCAGCGTGGAGAGCGAGGTGAATGTCGGAACCCGCTTTACGGTCATATTGGAGTTCAGACCGGTAAACCCCGGCGCTGCTGACGAGCGGACAGAAGAGGACGAAATGACGGCGCCCGCATTATCCTACCCGGGATCGGGCGATGAAGACATGGCGATCTTTCGCAATCGCGCGGATTCGAACGGCGCTGAAACCGGCGACGCCGGATGGATCGAGGGAAGAAGACTCCTTCTGGTGGAGGACAACGCTCTCAACCGCGAGATCGCGGAGGAGATGCTGCAGGAGGACGGCTTTAAAGTGGAGACGGCGGAGAACGGCAAGCAGGCGCTGCTCAAGATCACCGGGGCCGACCCGTGGTACTACTCGGCTGTTCTCATGGACATTCAGATGCCGGTGATGGATGGATATGAGGCGACGGAGAAGATCCGGATGCTGCCCGACAAGAGCAGAGCGCAGATCCCGGTGATCGCCATGACCGCCAATGCATTCAATGAAGACCGCAGCAGGGCAGCGGAATGCGGAATGGACGCATATATCACCAAACCGGTGGATGTACTTACGCTTCGATATGTGCTAAGGCGCGTTTTGCGCTGAAGGGATGAAAGCCGGGCGCGCGGAAAGGAAGAGTGAAAATAATGATACCGCAGTATTCTTTGGATCCTTTGAGACAATATCACATTCAGGTTGCGGCGGGGGAAGTGGGCCGGTACGTTCTGCTGCCGGGCGATCCCAAGAGATGCGCCAAGATCGCGAAGTATTTTGACGATCCCGTACTGGTGGCGGACAGCCGAGAATATGTCACCTATACGGGGACACTGGACGGCGTCAAGGTGAGCGTGACGTCCACCGGGATCGGCGGGCCGTCTGCGGCCATCGCGATGGAAGAACTCGCAAACTGCGGAGCGGACACCTTCATCCGGGTCGGAACCTGCGGCGGCATGCAGGAAGAGGTCATGAGCGGAGATATCGTGATCGCGTCCGGCGCTGTCCGCATGGAAGGGACGGGAAAGGAATACGCCCCCATTGAATATCCGGCTGTGGCGGATTACCGGGTGCTGCGCGCGCTCGATGAAGCGGCGGACCGGCTCGGCTTCAGAAGCCATGTGGGTGTGGTCCAGTGCAAGGACGCCTTTTACGGACAGCACAATCCCGAGCTGCTCCCGCAGAGCAGCGTCCTCCTCAGCAAGTGGGACGCATGGCTGAAAATGGGCTGCCTTGCGTCGGAGATGGAATCCTCCACGCTTTTCATCGTGGGCGCCTACCGCAAAGTGCGGGCGGGCACCGTCCTTCTGGTCATGGCCAATCAGACGCGCGCCGCAAAGGGACTGTCCAACCCGATCGTCCATGACACTGACGGCGCGATCCGGACCGCTGTCGAAGCGGTGAGGATCCTGATCAGAGAAGACAGGGAGAAAGAGAAAAATGACTGAATACAGACCGGGAAAAGAGGAGATCGGAAGACTGATCGAAGCGGCGATGAAGATGCGGGAACAGTCTTACAGCCCTTATTCCGGGTTTTCTGTGGGCGCTGCCCTTCTGTGCAGCGACGGGACCGTGTACACGGGCTGTAATATAGAAAACGCGTCCTATCCCGTCACGATCTGCGCGGAGAGGACGGCCATGGCCAAGGCGGTCAGCGAGGGACACCGGGAATTTGCGGCGATCGCGGTAGTGGGCGGCAAAAAAGAGGATCCGGAGGATTACAGCTACCCCTGCGGAAGCTGCAGACAGTTCATGCGGGAGTTCTGCGATCCGGCCTGCTTCCAGGTGATCACCGCAAGGAGCAGGGACGACTACGTGATCTGCACCCTCGATGAGCTGCTGCCCCATTCTTTCGGGCCGGGGAACCTGGTGTGAAACAAAAAGAAAAAACCGTAATCAGATATGGATTCAGAATATGGATTGCAAAGAATTTAAAGGACTGATCCAGGAATTTCTTCACGATGAGCTCGATGTGAATATGCTCAGCCGTTTCCTGGAACATATTGAGGAGTGCTCGGACTGCAGAGACGAGCTGCGGACCCAGTACCTGATCTATGAGGGACTGGAGCGGCTGGAGTCTGGCGAGCCCTTTGACGTCGACAAGGATCTCGCCAAAGTGATGCAGCAGCAGAAAAACCGGCTTCACACGAGAAGAGGCGTGCAGAGGACCGCCATCGCCGCGGAGATCATCACGACAGCGGCTTTTCTGATCGTTCTGAGCGTCGTGCTGTTTTATCAGTGAAAGATCCGGAAAGGGACAAGTATATATGGAAAGACAGAAACTGGTGCTGGTGGACGGACACAGCATACTGAACAGAGCCTTCTACGGGATGCCTGACCTGACAAATGCGGCTGGCCTGCACACGGGCGCAGTGTTCGGCTTTCTCAATATTTTGCTCAAATTACTGGATGAGGAGGCGGCGGACTATCTCACGGTGGCCTTCGATGTGCACGCGCCGACATTCAGGCATGAACAGTATGCGGCTTACAAAGGGACGAGAAAACCCATGCCGCAGGAGCTCAGGGAGCAGGTTCCCCTCATCAAGAAGGTGCTGCGCTCCATGGGGATCCAGATCCGGGAGCAGGCCGGTCTGGAGGCAGATGATATTCTGGGAACCCTGGCCAGACGCGGAGAAGCGGAAGGAATGGAAGTGACCCTGCTGTCCGGAGACAGGGATCTCTTGCAGATCGCCACGGATCACACCTGCATACGGATCCCCAAGACCAGACAGGGACAGACGGTCATAGAAAACTATTACGCTAAGGACGTCAAAGCCGCATACAGGGTCACGCCTTCCGAGTTCATTGAAGTGAAAGCGCTGATGGGAGACAGTTCCGACAATATCCCCGGCGTGCCCAAGGTGGGGGAGAAGACCGCGACCCAGCTGATCGTGGACTACGGCAGCGTGGACGGTGTCTACAGTCATCTGGACGAGATCAAAAAGCCCGCGCTGCACAGGAATCTCGCGGAGAACGAAGATCTGGCCAGGCTCAGCCTGTACCTTGTCACGATCAAGACGGACTGCGATATTGAGACGGACTGGGACGACGCCCGCATCGGAAATCTCTTTACGCCGGAAGCCTTTGCGCTCTTTACGGAGCTGAATTTCCGGGCGCTTCTTCCCAGATTTGACACTTCCGCGGCAGAGCAGGGAGAGGAGGAACTCTCTTTCCGTGTGATCAAGAAAAAGGAAGAGGCTGAGGAAGTGATCGACCGGCTTGCCGGCCTTATCCGCGGCGCGTCTGTGTCCGAGCCGGCTGCGATCGGCGTCTATCCCGTGGGCGGTGACTTCGATCACGGCAAAGGCGAAGCGCGAAGCCTCTTCGGCGCAGCTCTCTGCGCAGGAAAGAAGGCAGTGTTCGTCGAGACTTCCGGGGAAGTCGCGGAGAGCGGCGTCAGCGAGAAGGACCTGAAACAGATGCTGGGAAGACTCCGGCGCGAGGCGCTCGCAGTCTGCCGTGACGGGAATGAAGGGAAAACGGATCAGGAGCCGGCTTCCATCGCTGTATTCGGGATCAAAAACCAGTATCCGGTATGGGATATGAAAAGCGAGGAGTTCAGCAGCGGGATCCGGCTGGAAGGGATCACGGATCTGCTGCTCATGTGCTACCTGTGCAACCCGCTCCAGAGTGATTATCAGCCCGAGATGACAGCTTCCGAATATCTGGAGGAGTCTTATCCGACCTGGAAGCAGCTCTTTGACAAAAAGACGGCCGTTGAGGCGTTTGCCCAGAAGAAGGATGAGATGATCGCTTACGCCTGCAAAATGGCGTCGGTGCTCAGCAGAGCGGCGCGGCCGGTCTCGGAGCGGCTCTCCCGCGAGGGCATGATGAAGCTCTACAGGGAGATCGAACGTCCTCTCAGCTATATTCTCAGTGATATGGAGCGGATCGGCATCCTCATCCGTCCGGAGGAACTTGCGGACTACAGCGCCCTTCTCGGGAAGCAGGCGGATGAGCTGGCGGAGAAGATCTACGATATCTGCGAAGAGAGATTCAACATCTCTTCCCCCAAGCAGCTCGGAACCGTTCTGTTTGAAAAACTCGGCATGCCGGGCGGTAAAAAGACGAAGACCGGATACTCTACGGCGGCCGGCGTCCTGGAAAAGCTCGCGCCGGAGTATCCCGTGGTGGACTATATCCTTCAGTACAGGGCCGTCACCAAACTGAAATCCACCTACGCGGACGGACTGACCGCCTTCGTGGCGCCGGACGGCAGGATCCACACGAGCTTCAATCAGACGATCACGGCGACGGGCAGGATCAGCTCGACGGAACCCAATCTGCAGAATATCCCCATGAAGACGGAGATGGGCAAGAAGATCCGCAAAGCCTTCATCCCCGCAGAGGGCATGCGCTTTGCGGACGCGGACTACTCGCAGATCGAACTCAGGATCCTGGCCCATATGAGCGCAGATCCGGAATTGATCGCCGCCTACAGGGAGAACGAGGATATCCACCGGATCACTGCCTCCAAGGTGTTCAAGACACCCTTTGAAGAAGTCACGCCCCTGCAGAGAAGGAATGCCAAGGCAGTCAACTTCGGCATCGTATACGGGATCAGCTCCTTTGGGCTGAGCCAGGGGCTGAGCATATCCCGGAAAGAGGCGGCGGAGTATATTGATGCGTATTTTAAGACCTATCCGGGCATCAAAGTTTTTCTCGACAAGCTGGTGAAGGATGCCAGGGAGAAAGGCTATGCCGAGACCATGTACGGACGCCGCAGGCCTGTGCCGGAGCTCAAGAGCAGCAACTTCATGCAGAGATCCTTCGGAGAGAGGGTGGCCATGAACTCTCCGATCCAGGGAAGCGCTGCGGATATCATCAAAATAGCGATGATCCGTGTCTGGGAGGCAATCGCGAGGGAGAAGCTCAGATCCAGACTGATCCTGCAGATCCACGACGAGCTGCTGATCGAGACCGTTCCCGAAGAGGAAGAGAGGATCATACATTTACTGGAAGAGGAGATGGCCGGCGCCGCATCCCTGTCCGTCGATCTGGAGACGGACGTCCACACGGGAGACGACTGGTATATGGCCAAGTGATCCGGATGACAAAGGCAGGAGCACAGAAATGATCACAATAGGAATCACAGGAGGCGTCGGATCCGGCAAGAGCGAGATCCTGCGCTATTTGGAAAACAGATACAGCTGCAGGATCCTGATGTCGGACAACGCGGCCAAGGAACTGGAAAAGCCGGGGGGCGTCCTCTACGGGCCGCTGATCCGACTGCTGGAAGAAGAATGCCCGCCCGGGGAGCACGAGGCACTCGTCCTTGAGAACGCCGAGATCAATAAGGGGGAGATGGCCCGCAGGATCTTCAGCGATGCGAAGCTTCTGAGCAAAGTAAATGAACTCGTGCATCCCGCCGTGAATCGTTATATACTGGATGAGATCGCAAAAGAGCGTGCAGCCGGGGGATTTGAATTTTTTGTCCTGGAGTCCGCGCTCCTCGTGGAGAACGGCTACGATAAGATCATGGATTCCCTCTGGTATATCTACTGCAGCGAAGAGGAGAGATACAAAAGACTCCGGGCGAGCAGGGGATATTCGGATGAAAAGATCAGGTCCATTATAGACAAGCAGGTGTCGGACGCGAAGTTCAGAGCGTTCTGCGACGTTGTCATCGACAACACCCCGGAGCTGACGGCAGAGGACGGCGCACTGGTCCAGGTGGACAAAGCGATCAAAGAACTAAGGAAAAGGTTTGATCACAGAGTATGAGATTTGAAAGTATTGCCAGCGGCAGCAGCGGCAACTGTATTTATATCGGGTCGGATACGACCCACCTCCTGATGGATGTCGGGATCAGCCGGAAGCGGACGGTGGAAGCCTTAAGAGACCTCGACCTGGAACTGAGGGATATAGACGGCATCTTCCTGACCCATGAACACAGCGACCACATAGCGGGGCTTCCGATGATCTGCAAGAAGTCGGAAATGCCCATTTACGCCACAAGGGGGACCATCGACGCGATCCAAAGGATGCCCAAATTTGCGGATATTGACCCGGCGCGCTTTATCCCGATCCGGTCTGATGAAAAGATCACGATCAAGGATATGCAGATCGACCCGATGAGAATATCTCATGACGCGGCCGAGCCGGTGGGCTACAGAGTTATGTACGGACATAAGAAAGCCTGCGTCTGCACGGACCTGGGGTGCTACACCGATTACACGGTAGAGTGCCTGAAAAACGCCGACGTAGTGCTGCTCGAGTCCAACCACGATGTCAATATGCTGCAGGTGGGCCGGTATCCCTACCCGCTCAAGAGGCGCATTCTGGGGGACAGGGGGCATCTATCCAATGTCAGCAGCGGGCAGCTGCTCAGCAGGATCCTCAACGATCACATGAAAGGGATCTTTCTCGGACATCTGAGCCAGGAGAACAATCTTCCCGAACTTGCCTTTGAGACGGTGCGGGTAGAGATCATCAGCTCGGAAGCGGACTACAGCCCGGAGGACCTTCCCATCTATGTGGCAGACAGAAAAAGACCGTCGGCTCTCATCGAGATCTGACAGCAAAATGAAGAATAAGGGAGAAACACTATGCAGAGAGCGATCATCACTGTAGTCGGAAAGGACACGATCGGCATCATTGCAGGCGTCTGCACCTATCTGGCGGACAACCGCATCAACATCCTGGACATATCGCAGACCATTGTACAGGGGTACTTCAACATGATGATGGTGGTCGACGTGACCACGCTGGACAAACCCTTCGGACAGATCGCCGACGAGCTGGCGGAACTGGGCAGGGAGAAGATCGGCGTCCAGATCAGGTGCCAGAAAGAGGAGATCTTCGACCTGATGCACCGGATCTGATCCGGCCGCACTGTTTACACGGGAAGGGGCGTCCGGCCGGATGTCCCGCGCAGACAGCTTACAGCTCAACGGAGGCTTTATGATCAATTTATCAGAGGTCCGAGAGACCAATGCGATGATCGAGAAGGAGAATCTTGACGTCAGGACGATCACTATGGGGATCAGCCTTTTGGACTGCATCGATTCCGATCTTGAAACGCTGAAAAATAAGATTTATGACAAAATATACAGGAGCGCGGCCGATCTGGTAAAAGTCGGCGAGGAGATCTCTGTGGATTACGGGATCCCCATCGTGAACAAGAGGATCTCGGTCACGCCCATCGCGCTGGTGGGCGGGAGCGCCTGCCGCTGCAAGGAGGATTTTGCATCGATCGCGCAGGTGCTGGACAAGGCGGCCCGCGACGTGGGCGTCAATTTCCTCGGCGGATACAGTGCCCTGGTATCCAAGGGAATGACGGAAGCGGACCGGCTCCTGATCGAATCGATCCCGCTGGCGCTGTCACAGACGGAACTCGTCTGTTCCTCCGTCAACGTCGGCTCCACCAAGACCGGCATCGATATGGATGCAGTCAGACTGATGGGCAGCATTATCAAAAAGACGGCGGAATACACAGCAGACCGCGGCTCCATCGGCTGCGCCAAGCTGGTGGTATTCTGCAATGCGCCGGACGACAATCCCTTTATGGCCGGTGCTTTCCACGGCGTGACGGAAGCGGACCGGATCCTCAACATCGGCGTCAGCGGCCCCGGCGTGGTCAAAAAAGCGCTGGAGGGTATCCATGGAAAAGACTTTGAGACGCTATGCGAGACGGTAAAAAAGACGGCCTTTAAGGTCACCAGGGTGGGACAGCTGGTGGCGAGAGAGGCCTCCAGACGACTGAACGTTCCTTTCGGCATCATCGACCTGTCGCTCGCACCGACGCCGGCGATCGGAGACAGTGTGGCGGATATCCTGTGCGAGATGGGACTCGAATATGCAGGGGCGCCCGGGACCACGGCGGCGCTGGCACTCTTAAATGACCAGGTCAAAAAGGGAGGCGTCATGGCGTCCTCCTATGTCGGAGGCCTGAGCGGCGCCTTTATCCCTGTCAGTGAGGACCAGGGAATGATCAATGCGGCCTGCGCCGGATGCCTGACGCTGGAGAAGCTTGAGGCGATGACCTGCGTATGCTCCGTGGGACTCGATATGATCGCCATTCCCGGCGACACGAAGGAGACGACCATAGCCGGCATCATCGCGGACGAGATGGCGATCGGCATGGTCAATCAGAAGACGACAGCGGTCCGCCTGATCCCTGCGGTCGGAAAGAAAGTGGGAGACCAGGTATCTTTTGGCGGCCTTCTGGGCTATGCACCCATCATGCCGGTCAACGCCTTCAGCTGTGACGAATTTGTCAACCGCAGAGGCAGGATCCCTGCGCCGATCCACAGCTTTAAGAACTGACAAAGAATCTGAATAGAGCACATTTACTATAAAAAGAGTGGACGGAACGGGTTCCAGCAGGTTAAAATGTACATAAATCAAGCATTGCCCAGGGGCAGGAAGAAAAAACGGTACCCGGGGCGGAAAGGTGAGGTTACAATGGGTATAGAAAAGAAAATTGATGTCACGGCGCTCGGAGAACTTCTGATCGACTTTACGCAGAACGGGGTCAGCGAACAGGGAAACAACCTCTTTGAGGCAAATCCGGGCGGAGCGCCCTGCAATGTTCTGGCAATGCTCAATAAAGCCGGAAAGAGCACGGCTTTCATCGGCAAGGTCGGAAATGACATGTTCGGCAAACTCCTCAAACACAAGACAGAGGAACAGGGCATTGACATGTCAGGACTGGAGATGGACGATGAAGTGCACACAACACTGGCATTTGTCGAAAAGCTGCCCAACGGAGACAGAGATTTCTCCTTCTACAGAAATCCGGGCGCAGACGTGATGCTCACCGCTGACGAAGTGGAAGCGCACCGCAGCCTGATCGAGAATGCGAAGATCTTCCATCTGGGCACCCTTTCCATGACGCACGACACGGTGGAGAAGGCGACGCTCAAGGCACTCGAGATCGCAAAGGAAGCGGGATGCCTGATCTCCTTCGATCCCAATCTGCGCCCTCCGCTCTGGAGCAGCGAGGAAAAGGCAAAGGAAAAGATCGCGTTTGGTCTTTCCAAGTGCGATATTCTCAAGATCTCCGACAATGAGATCACATTCATGACCGGAGAAGAGGATCTCGACAAGGGCATTCAGATGATCATTGACAAGTACAAGATCCCGCTCGTATTTGCCACCTACGGCCCGGACGGATCCAAGGCATACTGCAAGGGGATCGAGGCCTACGAAAAGGGATTCCTCAATCCAGATACGATCGAGACGACAGGCGCCGGCGATACTTTCTGTGCCAGCGCGCTCTATCACGTCCTCAAGTACGGCATTGACGGACTGGCGGATGAGGCGAAGCTCCATGAGCTCCTTACATTTGCCAATGCGGCGGCGTCCCTGGTCACCACCAAGAAGGGCGCGCTCTGCGTGATGCCCACTGTGGACCAGGTAGAGGCATATATCAAAAAATCCGGAAGATAAGAAGATCAGGGCGATATTTTGAGGAGATTTCAACGGGCTTTGCGATTGGACTTGCAAAGCCCGTTTTTTTTGTTATAATAGATAAAGTCAATACGCAGGTATAGTTCATCGGTAGAATACCAGCTTCCCAAGCTGGGGAGACGGGTTCGATTCCCGCTACCTGCTCTTGAGAAGATCCATATGATCAGGGGACCTATGACCCGGATCATGGATCTTTTTTTATTGGACGGTATGATCCGGACGCGGGAGAAATTTGAAATATTCGTGAAATCATCAAATTGGGTTGGAATTCATGAAGTGGTAAAGCTATAATAGTTTGGGCTGACTAATATTAAGCCCGCATGGAGCTTATATGAAGAAATCGGACAAGAAAATAATACATACAGCTGCGCTGACCGGCGCTCTGATCCTGACACTGGCGGCATGGATCCTGGCTTTTCTTGCGATCTGGGTATTTATGACCTGGCGCGGCCTCAGGATGGATGAGATCATGTTCCAGCTCAGGGCCCCGCTGGAAGGGACCGGAGACGGGATCATTATCAGGGGTGTACTGAGCAGCGTACTGCCGGCGCTCCTTATAACGGCAGCCGTCGGCGCCGCATACTATTTTGGCCAAAAGAGAGAAAAAGGGAATATCGTGCTGGCATGCAGCACCGTTATTTCTGTCGCTGTGATCGCGGCTTCCCTTTCCCAGACATGGAAACGGCTGGACCTGCAGGAATACTTCCGGAACCAGGCTGACGAGTCGACCTTTATCGAGGACAACTATGTCGATCCGGCCAAAGTGTCGGTCACCTTTCCCGGGAAGAAACGAAATCTGATCTACATTTACCTGGAATCCATGGAGATGACGTTTGCGGATACGCTCTCGGGCGGTGCATTCAATTACAACGTCATACCGGAGCTCACAGAGCTCTCCGCTGAAGGTGAGTGCTTTGACGGCGGTAAAGGAACGCTGAACGGGGGACGTGTGCTTCCCGGCACCACTTTCACCATGGGCGGCATGTTTGCCCAGTCGGCGGGGCTTCCCCTCAAGATCGATCTCGGAGAGGATTTCGCGGACAAAAGGGGAACCTTCAATAAGATGAACACCCAGGACGCTTTCTTCGAAAAGGTGACGTCCCTGGGGGACATCCTTCAAAAAGAAGGATATAACAACGTGCTCATGCTGGGATCCAATGCCACCTTCGGCGGGAGAAGGCTCTACTTTTCCACCCACGGGGATTATAAGATCGATGATTACAACTGGGCCGTGGAAGAGGGGATCATTCCTCCGGACTACTATGTGTTCTGGGGCATGGAAGACGAGAAACTGTTTGATGCAGCCAGAGATGAACTCTCGCAGCTGGCGGAGAGCGGAGAGCCCTTTAACCTGACCATGCTGACAGTCGACACTCACTTTGAAGACGGGTATACGTGCCGTCTCTGCAGAGATCAGTATCCGGGCAACGATTATGCCAATGTCATGGCCTGTTCCAGCAGACAGGTGACGGAATTTGTCAGATGGATACAGCAGCAGGACTTTTATGAGAACACGACGATCGTTCTCTGCGGAGACCATACGACCATGGACAGCGACTTCTGCAAAAATGTTCCGGACACCTATCAGCGAAAAGTATACACAAACATCATAAACGCAGCGGCCTCCTGTGAAGATCCTGCCGCTTACAGAGATTACACGACGCTGGATCTGTTCCCCACGACACTGGCCGCACTGGGCTGCGGGATCGAGGGAAACCGGCTGGGACTGGGCACCAATCTCTATTCCTCTGAGAAGACACTGGCGGAGAAATACGGATTTGATGAGACATTTTCAGAGATGGAGAAGAAATCCGGCTTTATGATCGAGCTGGCGGATATCGACATCTATGACAAGGAACTTCTGCAGGCGCAGGGCAAGCTGCCCAAAGCGGTGATCACCATGACGGGCATGGATCCCGGGCGTGAATCGATGTCCTTTATGGTCTCGGATATTGAAAATATCCCGGAGGAATACCAGAAAGTGGAACTCAGAGCCGGGGACAGAGACGGCAAAGGCAGCGTGACAATCCGGGCGCAGGAGACGGAAGAGGGCATATACATGGCGGAAGCGGATCTTTCCAGCTTCCAATATAAAAACGCCTCGTTGACCGCGGTGGTCACCGGAAAGAGCGGCCGGCTATACGACGCAGCTACGATGACCGGGGATCTGACGCTCAAACAGACGGACATCTACAGCTATCTGGATGCGCTGATCGATAATCCGCAGTATACGGTCCTGATCGCACTCAGAGATGACGGATCCCATTCCCTGAACAGGGAGATCTGTGACCGGCTTAAGAAACTGGGACTGAAAAAAGAGATCCCGGGCCACTACAGATGGAGCTATTACGCAGTCGTATCGCCGGAGGGCGTGACAGAGGAGCTGAGCGAAAAGGAACTGAGCTGCACCGGAACGCTCGCGGACGGCGCGGACTATTCGATGATCAGTCAGGGCGGCCTGAGCGGTGCAGGCGGAGGGGCCGGACGGTATTTGAGAGCCTCCGTCAAGATCCGGGGCGTGGAATATGCTGTCAATCGGATCGGTCTTAATTTTGTCGTCTATGACACGGAAAACAGCTGTGTCGTGGACAGCTGTGAGTTTAATACTTATATGGGACTGGACCCCAAACGGATCGACGTGGCGGATCTGGAGCGGGAGGCAGAAAATGAACAGGAGCAGATGAATATCGGGACGGATCAATAAATAAAATATTTATAAACTTTATTATAATTTTGAGAAATCATTTCAATCACGTTACATCTTCATTGCAAGTTGGAAATCAACTATTTATAATTATTTCGATGTCTGCCTGAGGGCGGATATGGGATCATTTTAAGCGCGCAGCGATCGCCCGGATGAAGATGGAGAGTGTTATGAAAAGAGGAGTCGTTTTACGTTTTACCAAGTGTCTGCTGGTCTTTATGGCAGCTGTGTCGATGACAGCAGCCGCACTGGCACCGGCTTTGCCTGCCAGGGCTTCGGGGACGGAAGACGACGCCTTTTTTTACCTGACGGACACACTGGGATTCAACGCGGCAGCCGCATGCGGCATCATGGCGAATATACGGCATGAGTCCAATTTCCATCCCGGCGCGCTCAATTCAGCGGGAAGTTACGGCCTGTGCCAGTGGACCGGAGGCCGGCGCTGGAGTCTCGAATCCTACTGTGACAACAACGGTTTTGACTATGAATCTCTCCACGGACAGCTCTCCTTTCTGGCTTATGAGCTCAGGAACCATTATCCAAGTGTCTACAATCATCTGATGTCCGTCGACAATTCAGTCGACGGGGCATACAGCGCCGCCTATGAGTTTTGCTACAATTTTGAAAAGCCTGCGGACAGAAGCGGACAATCCGCGAGCAGAGGGCGCCTTGCTTCAGGCTCTTACTGGTCACGGTATAAGATCTACGCCTATGACCAGTGGATCGATACGAACGAAGGGCGCATATATCACTACACGGACGGCACGCGCCATTACGGATGGCTGGATCTGGACGGCGACCGGTTCTATCTCGACCAGGACGGCCTGCTGAAGACCGGCTTGTTCTCCGCAGAAGGCGCGAGCTATTTTGGCGATGAGGACGGGGCCATTCAGTACGGCTGGCAGACGATCGGAGACAATACATACTATTTTGATGAAGAGACCGGCATCATGCAGGTCGGATGGATCGAAGACGAAGGCAAGATGTATTTCTTCGATTCCAACGGCAGACTGGAGGTCATCAATTCTCTGAACGGAGAAACCGGCACGACGGACGCCGGCGTGAAAAACGATATCATTGAGAAAGAAGAGGATACAGAGACCGCACTGAGCGCACCGGCCGCGGATCCGATGCCGCTGGAGGACAAGCTCTCCGACGTCGCAAAGACGATCCAGGAGGCAGGGACCGATTCCAAGAACACCGCCGCAGCGGTGGCAACGCCCGGACAGGAGACAGAGATGAAGCCGCAGGATCTGGCACCGAGCCAGGCGGCAGAGGGAAATACGATCGACGTCTCCAAGCTTGAAGTCGGCGATCAGAATGAGGAACAGGTCAAAATGGAAGAGACACAGGAACCGTCGGAGGGATCGGACCGTGTCGTATTTGAAGGCACGGACAATTGAGATCGAAGGGCTGATGCCTGAGGGACGCAGAATGCGGACCTGCATGGCGTCAGCCCTGTTTTTATGGTAAGATGATATGGGCCGCAAAACGGTCCGGATCTGCTGCGGAAGTCGTACGCCGGATATTTTGCGGCACGGAGGAAGGCACAATGAACAGACAGCTGGAAATATACGGCACGCTGGGACCGTCCTGCGCGGACCCCGCGATACTCAGACAGATGTTTGAGAAGGGGATCACAGGAATGAGACTGAACCTGTCCCACGGAACGCTCTCAGACAGCGAGGATCTGATCGCCGCCTTTCACAAGGCCTCGGCAGAAGTCTTCGGAAATGGAAAGAAGCCGTCTCTTCTGATCGATATGCAGGGGCCTGAGCTGCGGATCGGAACCGTTTCCGGCAAAAAAGTGCTGGGCGATGGAATGGAAGTCCGCCTCTGTCCCAAAGGATCCGGACAGACCGGCGCCGGCGCGATCCCTGTGCCCGGCGAGATCTTTGACAATTACAGGAATGGAATGATCCTCATGATCGACGACGGAAAGATCCGTCTGCGCGCAATGGAACAGGGAAGAGCGGCGGAAGGCCTGTGGATCAGGGCGAGCGTGCTGACAGGAGGCACACTCCTGAGCAGGAAGAGCATTGCGGTGGAGGGCATGACGATCACGGGGAGCACCCTCACGGAGCAGGATCTGTGGAATCTGAGCAAAGCAAAATCCTACGGCGTGACAGATGTGATGCAGCCCTTTGTGCGCGGTGCCTTGGACCTCACGGCGGTGAGAAGCGCCATGCAGAAGGCGGGCGCCGGAAACTGCCGTCTCTTTGCCAAAATAGAGAACCGCCAGGGACTCGCAGCACTGGATGAGATCCTTAGCGGCGCGGATATGCTCGTGATCGCGCGCGGGGACCTGGGAAATGCGGTCCCGCTTTGGGAACTGCCGCGTGTTCAAAAAGAGATCGCCGGGAAGTGCCTGCGCCGGGACGTGCCCTTTATGGTGGTGACGCAGATGCTGGCCAGTATGGAGAAAGCGCCGATGCCTACCAGGGCGGAGGTGTCCGATATCTTCAATGCCGTGGCGGACGGCGCATCCGCTGTTATGATCACCGGGGAGTCGGCGTCCGGCAGGTATCCTGTGGAGGCTTCGGACTATCTGGTCCGGACGGCGCAGGAGGCGCTGCGGTGGAAGAGCGGGGGATCCGGCCCCGGCCGGTGAGCGCTGATGCGCGCTCTTTTTCAGAGTATGATGACAATGTTGACAAGCCGGATCCGGCATCAGTTTCAGAAAAGAGGTAGACGATGAGATGTCCTTATTGCGGAAAGGATGATACGAGGGTGATCGATTCAAGACCTGTTGAGGATAATAATTCGATCCGCAGACGCAGGATCTGTGATTCCTGCAGCAGGCGATTCACTACATATGAGAAGATCGAGACGATCCCCATGATGGTGACCAAGAAGGATAACAACCGGGAGGCTTATGACCGCTCCAAGATCGAAGGCGGAATACTCAGAGCCTGCCATAAGAGGCCGGTGAGCGCCGCGCAGATCAAGAAGACGGTGGATGAGATCGAAGCGGAGATCTTCGAGAGAGATGAGAAGGAGATATCCAGCAAACAGATCGGAGAGCTGGTCATGTCCAGGATCAATCGGCTCGATCCTGTCGCCTATGTGAGGTTTGCATCCGTGTACAGGGAATTCAAGGATGTCGAGACTTTTATGGAGGAGCTGCGCAAGGTCCTCAATTCCGAGGAGTAGGCGCCGGGGCCGCGGGGCAGGAGATCGAAACACATCCGATATCTGATGTGAGAATTGTTTGTTGAAAAATAGAGCTCCGTAGTATAGAATAAATTAGTATTAGACGCGATTACATCAGGAGGTATCTTTATGATTTCTGCAAGTGATTTCAGAAACGGCATTACGATTGAAAAGGACGGAAGCGTACTGGAGATCGTGGAATTCCAGCATGTTAA
>CACXGR010000180.1 GCA_902767235.1 uncultured Lachnospiraceae bacterium
GTGCGGACAGAATAATGACAGAAGAGGTGCAGCAGATGAGGCTGAGAAATATTCCGGGAGCAAGAGAGACGATCGCAGAGAGCCGGTGGATCGTACAGGACCCGGCTTCCGTAAAGGGAAAGTGGAGAGAGAGATTCGGAAATGAACACCCGATCCATCTGGAGATCGGAACGGGAAAAGGTAAATTTATCAATCAGCTGGCGGTAGAAAATGCGGATATCAATTATGTAGGAATTGAGAAGTACTCCAGTGTACTGATCAGAGCGCTGGATAAGCTGGATGCGTCCCAGGCACAGAATCTCCTCTTTATCAGAGGTGACGCGGAACTGATCTGCGAATATTTTGACGAGGGAGAAGTGGACAGGATCTACCTGAATTTCTCCGATCCCTGGCCCAAGGACAGACATGCCAAGAGGAGGCTCCCCAGCAAAGAGTACCTCAGAAGATTTGCGCAGATCCTCAAGGAGGAAGGGACCATCGAGTTTAAGACGGATAACAGGGCTCTCTTTGATTTTGCGGTGGAGGAAGTGGAAGCGGGAGGCTTTCAGATCCTGAAGATCACATATGATCTGCACAATGACCCGGAGATGAACCGCGGAAATATCATGACGGAGTATGAGGAGAGGTTTTCGGCAAAGGGAAATCCCATCTGCAAGTATATTCTCGGGAAAGCACAGTAGATATTGAGAATGCAAACGGAAAGGAATTGATCGGATGAGAAAAACAGGAAGAAGATTCCTCGCGATGCTGCTCTGCGGCGTGTTGTGTCTCTCAGTGTGTCCTGTTTCCGTATTCGCGGAAGAGCAGGCGGAGGAAGAGACAGTCGATTACAACGCTCAGGCAGAGGAACGCAAAAAAGAGGAGGTCCAGAGCGACAAGATACCGGGATGGCCGGAAGGACCCAAGATCGGTGCGGAGGGCGCTGTTTTGATGGATGCGGAGACCGGAACGGTCCTCTATGCCAAGAACATGCACGAGCACCTCTATCCCGCCAGTATCACCAAGGTGCTGACAGGTCTTCTTGCCTATGAAAATCTCTCCATGGACGATATGGTGGAGTTCACGGAGTCAGCCGTGTTCAGCATTGAGTTCGGAAGTGCCAGCATCGGCATCGATCCGGGCGAGGCGCTGACGGTGGAGCAGAGTCTGTATGCGATGTTTGTTGCCTCTGCCAACGAAGTGGCAGCGGGCCTGGCCGAAAAGATGGCCGGCTCTTTGGACAAGTTCCCGGATATGATGAACAGAAGAGCCGGGGAGCTCGGTTGTACGGATTCTCATTTCACAAACCCCCATGGCCTGTTCAATGAGGAGCACTATACCAGCGCGAATGACATGGCGCTGATCAGCAGAGAACTGTTCTCTCACGAGGATCTTGCCAAAATAGCGAACACAGCCAGCTATTTCATGGAGGCCTCCGACCGCCAGCCCGAGGAGTTCACGCTCTTCAATAAACACAAGCTGATCAACGGAGAGATCGAATACGAGGGGATCCTCGGAGGAAAGACCGGCTATGTGGAGATGTCCAGACAGACGCTGGTGACCTGCGCCGAGAGAAACGGCATGAAACTGATCTGCGTGATCCTCATGGAGGAATCGCCCAATCAGTTCTATGACACGATCGAGCTCTTTGATTACGGCTTCAACAATTTTAAAAAACTGAAGATCGCCGATCACGAGAAAAAATATACCATCAGCAATCCGGGCTTTATGAGTCTGGGAAAGGATATTTACGGAAACAATTCCATTCCTTTTACGGTCTCCGGCGATGGCTATGTGTGCATTCCAAAGGATATGTCTTTTGACGATCTGACTTCCGAAGTAGTCCAAAATGACGAGAAGGCGGAAGCAGCCGTCAAGGAAGCAGTAGAGAACAGTGGTGAAGCCTCAACCGGCAGTGCCGGCGATAAGGTGATCGGAACGCTCAAATACAAAGCGGGCGACTGGAATGTGGGAGAGACAGAGATTCTCTTTACCGGAGCGGTCGCGGCCAATGACGGAGAGCAGAATACAGGTGCTGCAGAGGGCTCCACGGAAGGTGCGACCGGAGCCGCTCCCGCAGAGGAACCGGATGAATACGGCACAGCCCACTATTCCGAGAATGTCGGCTTCATTGACGGCATCAAGTATTTCTTCAAAGGCATCTTCCACAGCGGTGCCAACGGGACCATGTACCTGGATGTTCCGGCTCTTTTGTTCCTGGTCATCATCGTTTCATCCATCCTGATCGTGGTGATCTTCATATTATCCTATCTTGGATATCTAAGGCGCAGAAGAAGAGCGAGACGGAGAAGAAAGAAAAATAAATAATGCGGAAAAAAACAGGCTGTCGGTGACAGCCTGTTTTTTTCAGTGATTCATTTCATTTTCAGACGCTACCAGGAACGCCGCGCCGTACTGCTCGCGAAGCTTCGGCTTCTCGATCTTGCCGGTGGGATTTCTGGGGACCTCTGCGAAGATGATCTTGCGGGGTCTCTTGTAACGGGGAAGCTTCTTGCAGAAGTCGTTGATATCTTCTTCCGTGCAGGTATAGCCTTCCTTGATCTGGATGATGGCGGTTGCGATCTCGCCCAGGCGCTTGTCGGGAAGTCCGATCACGGCCACGTCATTGATGGGCTCATAAGTGTGAAGGAAATCTTCGATCTGGACGGGATACAGGTTCTCGCCGCCGGAGATGATGACGTCTTTCTTGCGGTCGACCAGATAGTAGAATCCGTCCTCGTCCTGAATGGCCATATCGCCGGTGTAAAGCCATCTCTCGTCATCCATGACTTCCCTGGTGGCCTCCGGATTGTTGTAGTAGCAGACCATGACGCCGGGGCCCTTGACGGCCAGTTCACCGACTTCTCCGCGCTTGACTTCCTGACGTTTCTCATCGACGATCTTGCATTCCCACTTGTATCCGGGCTTTCCGATGGCTCCGACTTTGTGAATATTCTCAACGCCGAGATGGACGCAGCCGGGTCCGAGGGACTCGGACAGACCGTAGTTGGTGTCGTACTTGTGATCCGGGAAGTAATCCAGCCAATGCTTGATCATTGACGGAGGGACGGGCTGGGCACCGATGTGCATCAGGCGCCACTGATCCAGCTTGTAATCATCCTTTTTCACGCTGCCGTTGTCGAGCGCGTCCAGAATATCCTGTGCCCACGGTACCAGGAGCCATACGACGGTGCAGTGCTCATCGGAGACTGCCTTGAGGATGGTCTCCGGCGAGGTCCCTCTGAGGAGAACGGCTTTGCCGCCGGATACAAGACTTCCGAACCAGTGCATCTTGGCACCGGTGTGATAGAGCGGAGGAATGCAGAGGAAGGTGTCATCCTTTTGCTGTCCGTGATGGTTCTGCTCCATGATGGCGGCATGCAGGAGTCCGGCGTGTGTGTGCAGGATCGCCTTGGGAAAACCGGTGGTTCCGGAGGAAAAGTATATCGCGCCGTAGTCGTCGTCCTTAATTTCCACATTCGGGGAGGCGCTGGAGTAGTTGGCCGTCTGTGCGACAAAATCCTCGGCAAAGGAAGGGCATCCGGGTCCGTCATAGAGAAGAAGTCTTCTGCGGGAGATGTTCTCCGCGATCTCCTCCACTCGGCCGATGAATTCGGGACCGAAGATCAGGACGTCTGCTTCAGCGAGTTTGACGCAGTATTCGATCTCGTCTGCACTGTAGCGGAAGTTTAACGGCACTGCGATCGCGCCGGTCTTCAGAATGCCGAAATAGATCGGCAGCCAGTCCAGACAGTTCATAAGAAGGATCGCTACTTTGTCGCCCTTGACGATACCGCGGGCGATCAGCATGTTGGCGACGCGGTTTGCTTTTTCATTGAAGACCGCCCAGGTGATCTCCTGGCGGCTGGCTACCTCGTGGAGGGGCTGGATCAGCTCATATTCCTTCCAGGTGGTAAGTCTCGGGACCTTGATGTCCGGGTTTAATTCAACAAGCGCCACGTCATTGGGCCATTGTGCTGCGTTGCGTTCCAGAAATTCTGTAATAGGCATGGTGATAATCCTCCTTGTGCTTTGGCAAGTTAAAGTGTAACGCTTTTACGCATGAAAGTCAACCTCAGAATCCGCGAAGCGCTGCATTTTCTGCCTCATCGGTCTCCTCAACTTTGCGGATCACGACGGGATAGGCGTAATCGGCGCTGACACGGACATGGACGGTGTCGCCCACTTTGTGATGCAGCAGTGCCTTTCCCATGGGAGATTCGATGCTGATCAGGCCCCCAAGGCTGTTCTGCCGCATGGTGCTGACAAAGATATAAGTCTCCTCCTCGTCGTCTTCGGGAATATAGACCGTCACCTTCTTGTTGATGCCGACTTCGTTCTCCGCGGTATCGTCTTCTATGATCGAAGCCGTCTTGATCATCCTCTGAAGAAAACGGATGCGGCTCTCGTTCTTATTCTTGTCTCTTTTGGCGGCGTGATACTCGAAGTTCTCACTCAGGTCGCCCTGGGCTCTGGTCTCCTTGACCTCCTCGAGGAGTCTGGGCCTCTCCACCAGAATGCGGTGGTCGATCTCCGCCTGCATTTTCTCGATGTCTTTGCGCGTTAATTTATTATTCATAGGTATCATCTCCTTCAATTTGTCAAATTACTGACTGCGCCGGATACAAGCAATCATACTACAGTATGCCGCAACCTTGCAAAGAAAATTGCAACGCTTTATAATTGAAACTTAAGTATCGTACATTTATGTATGATCTGTAAAATATGCAGAGTTTTGCAAGGAGAATGAGAATGAATTTCAGAAGTACCAGAACGAAAAAGATCGCAGCATGCATTATTGCCGGCATTCTGGTCTTAGCAATGATCGCGCCGCTGCTTGCAGCAATGTCCTGACGGAGCAAGAATCCGGAGGGACGGTAAAATAACAAATATTGACAAAGATCATTGATGAGATTAAGAACAGGAAAGGCCGGAGAAAACACACTTGACCGGTCTGTTTGGAAAAGAATATCGGCAGCGGGCTGTAAGGGAGAAGCGGTCACGATGAGCGCTGACCCGGTGACGCTGAAGGTCTCCGCGATCGGAGAGCTGGCTGTCTACAGTGCCGTGAATGCCCTGTCTGCTGAGAAGATCCTGCCGGAGAGTTTCCGGCCGGTGATCCTTCTTCCGCCCGGAACAGAGGAAGAAGAACTCCGAAGGATCATGGACCGGATCTGCCGGGTATGCGCCCTGGAGAACCTTGTGGTCGAGGGAGGTCACACAGAAGTGACTTCCGCGGTGACAAGGCCGGTGGTGATCGGCGCCTGTACAGGAACAGCAATGAATCGGGGAAAAGGCTCTGCAAAGGCCGGTCAGATCATCATGACCAAATGGGCTGCCATGGAGGGCAGCTGTATTTTGGCACAGGAGCGGGAAGAGCTCGGGCGTGTATTTCCGGAGACGATCCTGATGAGATTGCGAAAACTCGGGGAATACCTGAGTGTGAAAAGAGAAGCGCAGATCTGTGCGGAGGAAGGAGCGGAATATCTCGTGGATCTGTCGGAAGGCGGCGTCTGCGCGGCGCTCTGGAGGCTGTCTGTGAAGGCGCGCAGGGGCTTTGTCGCAGATCTTATGGCTATACCGGTCCTGCAGGAGTCGATCGAACTTGCCAATCACTACGATATGGATCCCTATAAGATCCGGTCGGCCGGCAGCCTTCTCGCAGTGACAGCGGATGCAGACGCCCTGATCGCCAGACTGGAGGACAGCGGGATACCTGCCGTCAGGATCGGGGAACTCACGGATAATAATGACAAAATATTGATGAACAGCGGCGAGATCCGCTACCTGGATCTGCCGCAGCCCGATGAACTTTTAAAGGTCATCAGATAAATTCGGAGGAAATACCATGAATATGCTTGAAGAGAAAGTTTTGAGTATCATCGAAAAAAACAGCCGCGTCTCCACGAGAGAGATGGCAGTGGTGCTGGGAACCGATGAGATCGATGTGGTAAATGCGCTTCAGGGCATGGAGGAAGCCGGTATCATCTGCGGCTATCACACCATGATCGACTGGGACAAGACGGATATCGATAAAGTGACGGCGCTCATCGAGGTGCGTGTCACGCCCCAGAGGGGAAAAGGCTTTGACGATATCGCCGAGAGGATCTACAAGTATCCCGAA
>CACXGR010000181.1 GCA_902767235.1 uncultured Lachnospiraceae bacterium
GCGGGCCCTATCATGTGCCGTGAGGGTGCCTGGCGGAGCAGTAAGCGCAGTAACGGGTTAAGGTTCCGCCGCGGAGAGCAGTTTTTATTGTAAACCGGCCCCCGGGAAACCGGTCATTTTCCGGAGCGTACAAGACGCATTCTGCCGCCGGCTCATTTTCAGGAAGGTGCACCATGAGTTTGGACAATATAATGGATATGACGGACTGCACGCTCTGTCCCAGGAGCTGCAGGGCAAACAGAGCCGCCGGAGAAGTCGGCTACTGCAAGGAAGCCGCGGACTTATATGCCGCCAGGGCGGCGCTCTATTTTGACGAGGAGCCGGTGATCTCGGGCCGCAGGGGAAGCGGCGCGGTATTCTTCTCCGGCTGCAATATGGGCTGCATCTACTGCCAGAATTATGCGATCGCCAAGGCGATGTACGGGACCAAGATCGAGCCGTCCAGGCTGTCCGAGATCTTCCTGGAGCTGCAGGAGCAGAACGCCGAGAACATCAATCTGGTCACGGCTTCCCACTACCTCTATCTCATCATTCCCGCCATTGAAAAGGCCAGGCAGCAGGGTCTTACGATCCCGGTCGTCTACAACACGGGCGCCTATGAGCGCGTGGAGGCGATCAAGGCGCTGGAAGGCCTTGTAGATATCTGGCTTCCGGATTTCAAATATATATCGCCCAGGATCTCGCTGGCCTACTCCCACACGCCCGACTACTTCCAGTACGCCTCCAAGGCGCTGGCGGAGATGGTGCGCCAGTGTCCCCGCCCGCTCTTTGCAGACGGCTCCTCTTCCATCGACGCCGAGGACGACGCGGACGACCCGGTCATGGTCAGCGGCGTCATCGTCAGGCACCTGGCGCTGCCCGGCTGCAATGAGGATTCCAGGGACATCCTCGATTACCTGCATTCCACTTACGGGGACAGCATTTTTATCAGCCTGATGAATCAGTATACACCTATGCCCCAGGTCATCAACGACCCCAACCTGGGCAGGAAGCTGACGGAAGAAGAATATGATGACCTCGTGGATTACGCCATCCGCATCGGCATCACCAACGGATTTATACAGGACGGCGAAACGGCCTCGCAGAGCTATATACCGGCTTTTGACGGAACCGGCCTCTGATCCCGCAGTGATCATCACAATAATAAGGGTGTGAAAACAGTGCCCGCAAAGCGCTGTCTTCACACCCTCTTCTTTGTTTCCCGCCCTTTCCGGGCGTCGATCTCAGTGCAGTTCTTTATCTCTCATATATGCCCTGACCATGAGCGCGATCTTAAAGGTCATGGCGTCATCAAAGGTCCGGATGTCCAGGCCGGTGCTCTTCATGAGCTTCTCAATTCTGTATACCAGCGTATTCCTGTGCACAAAGAGCTGTCTGGCCGTCTCAGAGACGTTAAGATTGTTCTCAAAAAAGGTGTTGACCGTCGTAATGGTCTCCTGGTCAAACTCCGTCATCCCTTCTCCTCCGAATATCTCGCGGATGAACATCCTGCACAGATTCGGCGGCAGCTGATAGATCAGGCGCCCGATCCCCAATTCATTGTAAGAGATCACTCTTTTGCCGGCGTAGAAGATGCGCCCCACGTCCATAGCCATTCTGGCCTCTTTATAGGAGCGCGACAAGTCCTTCAGATCATTTACAATGGTCCCGTAGGAAGCATGCACCTTGACCATGACCTCCGTGTTGAGCATGTCCACCGCCGTCTTCGCGATCTCTTCCAGCTCCTCGTATCCCTCCTGGTCTTCCATCGATTTGATCAGGATCACGCTCTGCTCGTCCACTTCTGTCAGGTAGTCGCCGTTCTGAACGGTGAAGAGGCCGGTGAGCATCTCAGAGGCAATGGGCTCTGATTCCGCTTCCATCTCAAAGAGAAGGATCGCCCTGCGCACATTATTGGCAATGTGGAGCTTCTTGGAGCGATTGTGGATGTCCACCAGCAGCAGATTGTCCAGCAGAAGGTTTTGGAAGAAATTGTTCCGGTCGAATTTCTCCTTGTAAGCTACGATCAGGTTTTCCAGCTCGCTGACCGCGATCCTGGCGACCATAAAGGTGTATTCGCTGCTGCCCTGGGCTGTCAGGATAAACTGCAGCTCATCGTCGTCTCTGACCTTGAGGTAATAGCTGCTGCCGACGATCTGGCTGTCCGCAGCAGACTGAGCAAAGCCGGCTGCCATGTTCTTGTCCGGCACCACTGCTCCCTCTGTCTGCGCCACCGGATTTCCCGAAATGTCCTGTACGCAGAACTCTGTCTTCGTGATGGTCCGAAGCTGCTCGAGGCACCCTCTGATGATCTGTGATGAAACCATGGATCTCCCTCCTGTGTGGATTGATCTGTGTCTTCGTGTCTCTTCCGCCTGCACATCAGGTTCTATGCGCTGCGCCCGGCAGAAAGAAACGGTGCCGCACTAATTATTAGTGCGGCACCTTCATAATAACCCTCATACAAGCTGTCAGGCAAATAAAACTTATCTGATCAGTTGGTAATCGTCAGCTCGGTCTCTTTGTCAAATACGTGGATCTTCTTGGTGTCGAATGTGTACTTGACTGTGTCGCCGGGGCGAACTTTTGTGGTGGGCTCAACTCTTGCAGTGATGTTGGATCCGCCGAGATCGAAGTACAGGAATACTTCTGCGCCGAGCAGCTCGTAAACGTTGACCTTGGACTCGAAAGCATAAGGAACAGCCTTGTTGCCTTTGACTTCGATGATGTTCTCGGGGCGGATACCGAATGTGACAGCCTTGCCGTTGTAGCCGCCGTCGATCAGTGCCTTAGCCTTCTCATCGGGAAGCTCAATGGACTGTCCTTCCACATCCAGATAAGCCTTTCCGCCTTCTACTCTTGCAGTAGCATCGACGAAGTTCATCTGAGGGGATCCCATGAATCCTGCCACGAACAGGTTGCAGGGCTTGTCATAGAGGTTCTGAGGGGAATCGATCTGCTGAACGATACCGTCCTTCATAACGACGATCCTGGAA
>CACXGR010000182.1 GCA_902767235.1 uncultured Lachnospiraceae bacterium
AGCAGGAATTTCATCTCCAGCTTCCGCTCGTCGTCATAGCGAATCTGGCGGATCCTGTCCAGGTCGATCTCTTCGCCGTTCACCAGTCCATTCTGCTGGAACCAGCAGAAGTTGTGGCACAGGAGGTACAGATCGCCGTTTCCTTTTTTGGTCAAAAGATAGTGATCCCCTTTTGACAGGAACTGGGTTCCCATGTGTTCCAGGAACGCGAGCGCATAGAAAGCGGGTTTCCCGATCGTGTCCTTTGTCAGAAGTCCGACGCCTCCGTTGAGGACCTTGTTGGTATCAATGTAGCTGCTGACCCAGTCCGTTCCGCCCATGACGGCTGTCATGTCGGTCATGCCCCACAGCTCTGCGGTCTTCGCGGTCAGGTAGGCCGCTCTGAAACAGCTGTCATTAAAATAGTTCCTGTTACCAATCGAATTGTTCCACTCCGAGAGGAACAGTTTGCAGTCTTCCAACCCCACTTCCTTCATCAGCGCCTTCATCTGCAGAACCTTTTCCTGCTCGAACCGCTTGTTGCCCGTGGCGACTCTCTGCATGCTCTCTCCCTGCGGGCCGCTCACATGTTCATAGGGATAGAGAAAAAAGGATACAAAGTCAGGACGATAGTTTTCCTTTACACATCTCTTAAAAAGGCTGACTGCAAATTCCCGGTCTGTTTGAATGACTGTTGAAATTCCGCCGAACAGGGCGCCCGGAGCCTTCTCGCGGACCGCGCTGTGCGCGATCTTCCACACATCAAAGAAATCGTATTGCTCGTCTTCGTAGATCTTGTTCTCCTCTGTGTGGAAGTCCCGCGTGAGCTCAAAGATCCATCCTGTGACCTCTTCGATTCCGTACCGGCTGACCACATTGTCCAGAAACGCGCGCAGTATATCTCTCCAGATCTCCTTGGATGCAAAGTGAATGTATTCCTCTTTGTAATAGATCTCTTTCCCCTGTGAGCGGACCGCTGTATCGGGCCTTCTCCCCAGATCCAGGAACGGCTTCAGGTGATGAACCACCATGAAATCCAGCACCTGATTGATCAGGTCGAAATTATACTGTCCAAGTGTCTTTCCATCCGAGACCATCATCTTCTCGGAGAAAACATTCCAGAGTCTTATATATTTGTAGTGCAGGTGCTCCTGCAGGTATACAACGTGAAACTGGGTGTTGGCCCGGCTCAGTTCGTAAAGGCTTCCCACATTAATGCACCGGCTCCAGACCTGTTTATAGGATGCGGGGTATAGCTCGCTCAAGTTCAGGTCATATTCTTTCCGATTATCCTGCCGGTTGTACTGATACCCCTTTTTGCGCAGTTCCTCCCTGATCTCCAGTTCGTCCTTCTTCTCCTGCTCTTCGCTTTCCACCGAGACCTGGTAGTTTTTTCTGTACTCGGACGGCATCATGCCGGTCACTTTTTTGAACGAACGATTAAATGCCGCCGATGTCGAAAATCCGCAGTTCATCGCGATCTGCGTCAGGTTCTGCTCCGAAGTGCGAAGCAGCCCCAGCGAAGTGCGGACGCGCAGGCGCATCACATAATCTGCGAAATACATACCCGTGCTCTTTTTAAAGATCCTGGACAGGGTTGAAGTGGACACAAACATCTCGTTGGCGAGGTCGGAAAGGCTGATCTCGTCGTGAATATGATTGATGATGTACTGCATCATCTGACGCATTCTGCCGTCCGTATCGTTCTCATCCGCCTCGATCTGGCCCTGTCCGATCTGGTAATTCTCGATCAGGCAGTCTAAGAGCCGCAGCATCAGGCTGTCCATCGCCGCGCGCGTCTGATGAGCATGCAAAATATACTCTGCCGTCATTTCCTGCAGAATATCCCGGAGGTCCTGATAAGAATGAAGAACATCTCTGGCAGAGTCCGCATACAGCATCAGGCTCTTTTTATCCATGATCTGGGAAATGATCCCAATGGAAAACGACGCCGTTCCATAGATCGCGTCCCTGATCCCGCTGATTTCGTATTCCATACCGGAATTGATCAGAAGAATGTCGTCCTTCTTCATGCGGATCTTGTCGCCGTAGTATCTGACGCTCATTTCTCCTTCCAGAATATAGATCACGATCAGGTCCGTCTGCATGAAACTTTCTTCCGAACCGGCCTTAACTATTTTGTATTCTAAATAATTCAGTCCCATAGAGATCCCCACTCCGTAATACAAAACATGCTGCTCTCAATCTAACAGTCTACCTTCACGCTGGTGTTATTTCTTTTCCATTGTTCCCCTATTGCCTACATTCCGTGCAAAATCGCACGGGGACGCGCTGTCATTTGCAACAGATACCCCCTGTCTATTGCATCTTCTGTTCCTGATGACACAAAAAGAGAACCGCGGATTGTGTAATGATCGAACACATCTTTGGTTCTCTTTTCTTATTCAAGTCTGACTATAGTTGTTGCTGCCGTGCAGGGCTGCTCTTTAAGCCCCTGTTTTGTCTATCCGCTCACATTCGCAGCATTAATACTGATAAAGCTCCACCATAAGCGCCGTCGGCATATCGCCGAAACGGAGATTCATCTTCTCATCGCCGTTGAGCACGCGGCCGCTGACCCACTCTCCGTTTACTACACGGCCCTCTTCCATGCGCAGAATATCAAGCTTCTTGTTTACTCCGGGCTTATTGTGGAACGCCGGCGTGCAGTTGAGACCGATCAGCAGGAACTTCTCGGGCGCCAGCTCAAAAGCCAGGCAGGCTCCCAACGGCTTTGCGCTCATGCGGGGACCATAAGAAACAGCCAGGTCACAGTTTGTAAAGCGAAGGAATGCGCTGTAATCAGTCTCGCCATGGCGCACGCAGGCCTGCTGGCTCTTTGTTCCGCGATACTGCAGCATCAGCGGCTCAACCTGCTTCAGCAGGTCATATGTGGCAGAGAGGCAATCCTTGCTTCCCGTGATATCAAATGCGGAAGGGTCGATGTTCAGGGCGATCATCAGTTCCATCGGCGGCTTGTCCAGCTGGCTCGGGTCAAGTGCCAGATCCTCAATTCCGAAGGGGGAGAAGCAGATAGCGTTCTTCTGGCCGAATGCATAGAGTGCATAGGAAGAAGCTACCGCGTCTTTGCGGATCTCAGGAATAAAGAGCGGATTCTCATCTGTCGCATAGGAATCCATTACATCCGCGCAATAAGGGACATAGATGTCCGGTCCGAACGCAAAGAGCGAAGGAGCAGCTGCGCGCCAGATGTGCTGCACTCTCTCCACAGGTCCGCCGGACGGATAGGAGCCGGGGAACCAGGGGCTCTGACGCAGCCATGCGTTGGCATAGCAAGGCAGATCATACTCTGCTTTGCCGGAAGAAGCGATCTTCTCCACTGCAGAGGCAAAATACCAGGCCATGAACGCTTCTCCCGCGTCCTCTCCGTAGATGTCAGTCCAAGTGCCGTTCTTGTTAACAGCTTCAGCCAGCGCTTCCGGAATGGGTGCCGCGAACGCAGCATTTGCAGTCTCGCTGTAATCTCTGTCTGTTCCCAGAAGACCGATCTCATTCTCGACCTGCATGACGACCACGGTATTCTCTTCCGCGTCGATCTCGCGGATGCGGCGCATGATGGCTGAAAAGGCTTTCCGATCCTTTTCCACAGCTGCTGCGCACAGAGGAGAGATGGTATTCATCTTTTCTCCCGTGACCTTCTCGGTGCGGAAATAAGTCTCGGTATCTTTCTTCATCCATGCAGGAACGTAGAAGGATTCCGCGTTTTTCCAGAGGCCGAACCAGAGGAAGCAGAGCTTTAATCCTTCGCGTCTGGCAGAAGCGATCATCTTTTCAAGCAGAGTAAAATCATAGGTTCCTTCTTCCGGCTCGATCAGCTCCCAGTAAAGGGGTGCGATCACGGAATTCATATTCAGGCCGCGCAGAGCAGGCCAAAGGCTCTCCTCAAGGAATGCCTCATTGGAAGCACTTGAATTGTGGATCTCTCCGCTTCTCATGAAGAAGGGCTTATCGTTTACATAAAGGGTGAAAATACCTTTCTCGTCGCGCTTAACTACAGGAAGACTCATTTGACTTGCTCCTTTCTCTTAAAATAATTCTCTATTTCAGAATATTTTGCCTAAATATTCTTGTTCCTAATAATAATTGTAGCTTGACGGCATTCCCGGAACAATCTTAGTATATTAATAATCATATTAAATTCTTAATGTGGAGAAAAACAGCTATGCGCTATTCGATAAGTGTGACAAAACGACAGCGGGAAAGGATCCCGCTCCTGCTCCGCAGCGTCGGCGTCAGCCACCTGCAGGAGCCAATCCGGCGCCCGAACGGCTTCCCCCTGTGGCAGATCTTTTACGGCGTATCCGGCAACGGTGAATTCTTTCTCGACGGCGAGCGGGCCGTTTTGCGCCCGGGACAGATTGCCATTCTGGAACCTCATATGAAACACGGCTATCAGAGCCTGGGCGGCGACTGGACCGTCCACTACGTCGGATTTGACGGCGATGCATGTATCAGAATCCTGAATTGTCTGAGGATCGGACGGCAGGGAGTTTACTCGCTCTCCGATCCCGATCTTTTCCTGACCCACCTCAGGACACTGCAGGAACTGACATCCTCCGCGAAGCCCCAGCTCACCTTGTACTCCAAAGAGGTTTACAACCTGCTCCTGGATCTGTCAGGCGGCGTCCGCCGCCTTCCGATGATCCAGGCCGCGGAAGGTTCCGGTCTGGTCAAGGAAATCATTCTCTATCTGGAAGACAACTTCGCACAGGACCTGTCACTGGACGATCTGTCTGCACACTTTCACAAGACGCCGGAGTATCTCTGCTCCTCTTTCAAAAGTGTCACCGGCGAGACCATCATGCACTACCTGCGCCGCATCCGCATCCACCACGCCAAAGTCCTTCTGATGGAAGCGCCGGATACCGGTATCAAGGAAATTTCCCGAAACTGCGGTTTTGCCAGTGTGAGCTATTTCGGCCGCGTGTTCAGGGAGACCACGGGGTATACTCCGCAGGGCTACAGGCTGGGGCAGCAAACTGTGACAAGGAACTGTCGTATTCCTTAAGGCGATTAGGTACAGGTGCGGTTTTCCCAGGAATTGTTCCCTATGAACGACTGCTGTTAGGTACAGGTTGCTTAAACGAAGGAATTGTTCTCCGTGTTTGATTACTCGCAGGTTGTCTATGCGGCAGTCTTCGGAGCCATCCTGTTCGGCGAACTTCCGGATGTGTGGAGCTTTGTCGGTTATTTCATCATTATCGGGACTGCGTTCGCGAAGTGGTATTTGCTGACGCGGAAAGGGTAAGAAAAAACAGTAACTATGAAAAATCCAGCCAATATGGCCGGATTTTATTCTGCTCTAAAAGTAAATATTTAATAATATCCATATTGATTATTTGCAATTTTATGGCAATAATATTGCTATCACGACTAATCGGGTAGGAGGGTCTCCTACTACGATTGACCGTTGGCCGGTAAATGCATCTTCGTGCAAGCACGAGCTGCGCTTACCGGCTTATCGCACAAGAACAGGAGGCATCAGCAATGACAACTGAAGAATTAAAGAACAAGAAGACTACACTCGGCCTCACAAATGAAATAATCGCCGCCTCAGCCGGCATTCCGCTGAGTACAGTCCAGAAGATCATGAGCGGTGCTACCAAAGCGCCGAGGAAATCTACTTTGGTGGCGATCGAAACAGTTCTCTCCGCTGAAGAGCGTCGGAGAAAGAATATAACCGGGATCGGTACTGCCGGAAATAAGAGCTGTACCTATGAAGATCTGCCTGAGACATACGGTATGGTCAAGGAGCCCTCTGCAGGGTACAACTTTTCACCTTCAGAGAAGAAAAAAGACGGTGAATATACCTTGGACGACTATTATGCTCTCCCCGACGAGCGCAGAGTCGAACTGATCGACGGCGTGTTCTACGATATGTCTGCACCGGCTGTC
>CACXGR010000183.1 GCA_902767235.1 uncultured Lachnospiraceae bacterium
CTTGCTGAGCATCTGTCTCACGATCACTTCGATGTGCTTATCGCAGATATCAACGCCCTGCAGACGGTAAACTTTCTGGACCTCACGCAGCAGGTAATTCTGCACTGCGCGGATGCCCTTGATCTTGAGAAGGTCGTGCGGGTTGACGGAGCCTTCCGTGAGCTCGTCGCCGGCTTCGATGGTCATGCCGTCCACAACCTTGATCCTGGATCCGTAAGGGATCTGATAGGTCTTGGATTCTCTCTCTCCCTCGCTCGAGCTGTCGCTCGTTACGATGATCTCGCGGTTCTTCTTGTTGTCCGGGATGGACACGGTTCCGCTGAGCTCGGAGATGATCGCCACGCCCTTCGGCTTACGTGCCTCAAACAGCTCCTCGACACGGGGAAGACCCTGTGTGATGTCGCCGCCTGCGACGCCGCCGGTGTGGAATGTTCTCATCGTCAGCTGCGTACCGGGCTCACCGATGGACTGTGCAGCGATGATTCCTACTGCTTCGCCTACCTGCACCATCTCGCCGGTCGCCATATTGGCGCCGTAGCACTTGGCGCAGATGCCCATGTGAGAGCGGCAGGTGAGGATCGTGCGGATCTTGAGGCCGTCGATCTGTCCGCCGTTTTTGCCTACGCCTCTCTTCATGATGGCGGCAGCGCGGCTGGGCGTCACCATGTGATTCTTCTTGACGATGATGTTGCCCTCGGCGTCCTTGACATCTTCGCAGACGACACGGCCGACGATGCGGTCCTCCAGGCTCTCCACCTGGGCGTTGCCGTCCTTGAATTCCTTGACCACGATGCCGGGGATCGTCTCTTTGCCTTCGCAGCAGTCGACCTCGCGAATGATGAGCTCCTGGGAGACATCGACCATTCGTCTGGTCAGGTAACCGGAGTCCGCCGTACGAAGCGCCGTGTCGGACAGACCTTTGCGTGCGCCGTGTGCCGACATGAAGTACTCCAGAACGTCCAGGCCTTCATAGAGGTTGGACTTGATCGGAAGCTCGATCGCACGTCCCGTGGTATCCTGCATCAGTCCGCGCATGCCGGCCAGCTGCTTGATCTGGGAGTTGCTGCCTCGCGCGCCGGAGTCAGCCATCATGAAGATGTTGTTGTACTTGTCCAGGCTGTTGATCAGCACGTTCTTGAGTTCTTCATCCGTAGCGGTCCAGATATCGATGACGGATCTGTATCTCTCTTCCTCGGAGATCAGGCCTCTCCGGAAGTTCTTGGAGATCATGTCGACCTGATCCTGCGCCTTCTTCAGAAGGTCTTTCTTCTGAGGCGGGACCACGATATCGTCGATGGATACCGTCATGGCTGCCACTGTGGAGTACTTGTATCCCATTGCCTTGATCAGGTCAAGCACTTCGGCCGTCTTGAATGTGCCGTGCGTGTCGATGATCGCCTGAAGGATCTGCTTGAGGTCTTTCTTCTTGACCAGGAAGCCGATCTCGGGGAGCAGGAAGTTCTCGGGAACACTGCGGTCCACAAATCCCAGATCCTGAGGAATGATCTCATTGAAGAGGAGTCTTCCGAGTGTGGTATCGATGATGCCCTTGACGACCTCGCCGTCTTCCCTGGTCTTGGAGACCCTGACTCTGATCTTGGCGTGAAGGGTGATGTAGTGATTCTCATAAGCGAGGATCGCTTCATTCATATTATGGAAGCATCTGCCCTCTCCGATTTCTCCTTCCCTCTCCTGTGTCAGATAGTAGATACCCAGAACCATATCCTGTGAAGGAACCGCTACCGGGCCGCCGTCTGACGGCTTGAGGAGGTTGTTGGGGGACAGCAGAAGGAATCTGCACTCCGCCTGTGCCTCAACGGAAAGCGGAAGGTGGATCGCCATCTGGTCACCGTCGAAGTCTGCGTTGAAGGCTGTACACACGAGCGGGTGAAGCTTGATCGCCTTGCCTTCGACCAGGATGGGCTCGAAAGCCTGAATACCGAGTCTGTGCAGCGTGGGCGCACGGTTGAGCATGACGGGATGCTCCTTGATGACGTCCTCGAGGATATCCCATACCTGAGGATCCACGCGCTCCACCAGTTTCTTGGCGTTCTTGATATTTTGAGAGATGTTTCTCTTCTCCAGCTCTTTCATGACGAAAGGCTTGAAGAGCTCGAGCGCCATCTCCTTGGGGACGCCGCACTGATAGATCTTCAGCTCAGGGCCTACGACGATAACGCTTCGGCCGGAGTAGTCAACACGCTTGCCCAGCAGGTTCTGTCTGAAACGACCGGACTTACCTTTGAGCATATCCGAAAGGGATTTGAGCGCCCTGTTGCCGGGGCCCGTGACAGGACGGCCGCGTCTGCCGTTGTCGATCAGCGCGTCTACTGCCTCCTGCAGCATTCTCTTCTCGTTTCGGATGATGATGTCCGGTGCGCCCAGATCCAGAAGCCTTCTCAGACGGTTGTTTCTGTTGATGATCCTTCTGTAGAGATCGTTCAGGTCGGAGGTGGCAAATCTGCCGCCGTCCAGCTGAACCATGGGGCGCAGATCCGGAGGGATGACCGGGATGCGGTCCAGGATCATCCAGGAAGGGGAATTTCCGGACTCGCGGAAAGCTTCGATCACTTCCAGTCTCTTGATGATCCTTGCTCTCTTCTGGCCTGTGGCCTCTTCCATCATGGCGGAGAGCTTCTGGTACTCATCCTCGACGTCCACTTCCAGGAGCAGCTTCTTGATCGCTTCCGCTCCCATCTGGGCCTTGAATTTATTTCCGTATTTGTCTCTCGCTTCCTGATACTCATTCTGGCTCAGGACCTGTTTGACAGCGAGGCTGTCCTTGATGTCGTCATCAACTTCAAGGACGATATAGGCGGCAAAATAGAGAACTCTCTCGAGCACCTTCGGAGAAAGGTCCAGGATCAGGCCCATTCTGCTGGGGATTCCCTTGAAGTACCAGATGTGTGATACGGGGGCCGCCAGGTCAATGTGGCCCATTCTCTCACGGCGGACGCTGGATTTCGTGACCTCGACGCCGCATCTGTCGCAGACGATGCCTTTGTAGCGGATCTTCTTATACTTGCCGCAGCTGCATTCCCAATCCTTCTTGGGGCCAAAGATCTTCTCGCAGAAAAGGCCGTCTTTTTCAGGCTTTAAAGTTCTGTAGTTAATGGTCTCCGGCTTTGTCACCTCGCCGTTGGACCATTCTTTGATCGTTTCCGGCGAAGCCAGCCCGATCTTGATCGCCTCAAAAGCAACAGGCTGATAGTTTTGCTGTTTCGTACTAGGCATTAGAACTCCTCCTCGAAATCTCCGCTTTCGTAGTTGCCGGTCTCAAGCTCCAGGTCATCGCCTGTGCTGTCATTTTCGTATTCTGTCATGGGCATATCGGGCTTCGAATCCTCGAGCTCACCCTGTTCGTTGAACTCCTTGCTGCTGAATCCGCCTCTCTCCAGAGATGCCTGATCCGTACTGCTGCCATAGTCCTTGAAGTTATTCTTCATTTCGAAGCGGTAGACGGACGATTCCGCGTAGTCGATCTCTTCCTTGATCTCGACGACATCTCCGTTCTCGTCCAGGACCTGCACGTCAAGACCCAGTGCCTGAAGCTCCTTGAGAAGGACCTTGAAGGACTCCGGAATACCGGACTCGGGAATATTTTCGCCCTTAATGATCGCCTCGTAAGTCTTCACTCTTCCGACCACGTCATCAGACTTGATCGTCAGGATCTCCTGCAGGGTATAAGCCGCGCCGTAAGCTTCCAGCGCCCAGACTTCCATCTCTCCGAATCTCTGTCCGCCGAACTGCGCTTTGCCGCCCAGAGGCTGCTGCGTGACCAGGGAGTAAGGGCCCGTGGAACGCGCGTGGATCTTGTCGTCGACCAGGTGATGGAGCTTGAGGTAGTGCATGTGGCCGATCGTGACCGGATTGTCGAACAGTTCACCTGTCCGTCCGTCTCTGAGCCACACCTTGCCGTCTCTGTTGATCGGAACGCCTTTCCAGAGCTCTCTGTGCGCGCGGTTTTCGTACAGATATTTCATGATCTCCGGGTTCATCGTATCTTTATATTTGGCCTCGAACTCATCCCACTCCTTGTTGACGTAGTCGTTTGCCAGTTCGAGCGCATCCGTGATATCGTCCTGGCTGGCGCCGTCAAAGTTGGGCGTTGCGACGTTGAATCCAAGCGCCTCCGCTGCGAGCGAGAGGTGGATCTCGAGGATCTGACCGATATTCATACGGGAAGGCACGCCCAGCGGATTCAGCACGATATCCAGCGGACGGCCGTTGGGCAGATAAGGCATATCTTCAATGGGCAGAACGCGTGAAACGACACCCTTGTTGCCGTGACGGCCTGCCATCTTGTCGCCGACGGAGATCTTTCTCTTCTGCGCGATGTAAATACGGACCGCTTTGTTCACGCCGGGGCTGAGCTCATCGCCGTTCTCGCGCTCGAAGATCTTGGTGTCCACGATGATACCGTACTCACCGTGGGGGACTTTCAGGGATGTGTCACGCACCTCTCTGGCCTTTTCGCCGAAGATCGCGCGAAGGAGCTTCTCTTCTGCCGTGAGTTCCGTCTCGCCCTTGGGGGTCACCTTGCCCACCAGGATATCGCCTGCGCGCACCTCTGCTCCGATACGGATGATACCCATATCGTCCAGATCCTTGAGCGCTTCCTCGCCGACGCCGGGGACATCCCTTGTGATCTCCTCCGGTCCGAGCTTGGTGTCTCTCGCCTCGCAGTCGTATTCCTCAATATGTACAGATGTGTAGACGTCGTCCCTGACCAGTCTCTCGCTCAGAAGGACCGCGTCCTCGTAGTTGTAGCCTTCCCAGGTCATGAATCCGATCAGCGGGTTCTTGCCCAGCGCGAGCTCGCCGTTGCTGGTGGAAGGACCGTCTGCGATGATCTGTCCCTCTTTGACCCTCTCGCCGGTAAACACGATCGGCTTCTGGTTGTAGCAGTTGCTCTGGTTAGAGCGCTCGAACTTGGAAAGGTGCAGTTCCTCCTTGGTCCCGTCGTCATAGCGGAGCTTGATCGTCGTGGCGTCGACAAACTCCACGACACCGGACTTGGGCGCGATGACGCAGACGCCGGAGTCACGGGCTGCCTTGGCTTCCATGCCGGTACCAACGGCAGGCGCTTCCGTTGTCAGAAGCGGCACGGCCTGTCTCTGCATGTTGGAGCCCATCAGCGCGCGGTTCGCGTCGTCGTTCTGAAGGAAAGGAACCAGGGAAGTCGCCACGGAGAATACCATTCTCGGGGAGACGTCCATGTACTCGAAAGCAGTCTTGTTATAGGAAGAAGTCTCTGTCTTATAACGTCCGGATATGTTGTTGTCGACAAAATATCCCTCGCTGTCGATCCTTGTGTTCGCCTGTGCGACGTGGTAATTATCCTCTTCGTCCGCCGTCATGTAGACAACCTCGTCTGTTACGCGGGGATTGAGCGGATCAGACTGGTCGACCTTTCTGTAGGGTGCCTCAATAAAGCCATACTCGTTGATGCGGGCATAGCTGGCCAGGGAGTTGATCAGTCCGATGTTGGGACCTTCGGGTGTCTCGATCGGGCACATTCTTCCGTAATGTGTGTAGTGAACGTCACGGACCTCAAATCCGGCGCGGTCTCTGGAGAGTCCGCCGGGGCCCAGTGCCGAGAGACGTCTCTTGTGCGTCAGCTCGCCGAGCGGGTTGTTCTGGTCCATGAACTGGGACAGCTGGGAGGAACCGAAGAATTCCTTGACCGCTGCCTGTACAGGCTTGATGTTGATCAGACCCTGGGCGGAGATATCCGTGTTGTTGTCGTGCGTCGTCATTCTCTCTCGCACGACTCTCTCCATCCTGGAGAGACCGATCCTGTACTGGTTCTGAAGCAGCTCGCCGACACTGCGGATCCTTCTGTTGCCCAGATGGTCGATGTCGTCGCTGTTTCCGATGCCGTACTCCAGGTGCATGTTGTAGTTGATGGAAGCGATGATGTCTTCCTTCGTGATGTGCTTGGGGATCAGCTCATGCACGCTTCTTCTGATCGCATTGCCCAGTGCTTCCGGATCCGTGCTGTCCTGATACTGGATGAGGATCTCTCTGAGTGCGGGATAGTATACCTGCTCTGTGATGCCGAGTTCCTCGGGATCGCAGTCCACATAGGAAGTGATGTCGACCATCAGATTGCTCAGCACCTTGACGTCGCGCTCTTCCGTGCGGATCCACACGCCGGGGATCGCGGCGTTCTGGATCTCATCAGCCATCTCTCTGGTGACGACTTCGCCGGCTGTGCCGATGATATCGCCGTTGGCCTCATCCACCACGTCCTCTGCGAGCACATGACCCTTGATGCGGTTGCGCAGAGCAAGTTTCTTGTTGAATTTATATCTTCCGACTTTGGCCAGATCATACCTGCGGGGATCAAAGAACATCGCATTGATCAGGCTGTCCGCGCTCTCCACGGAGAGCGGCTCGCCGGGACGGATCTTCTTGTAGAGTTCAAGGAGTCCCGTCTCATAGCTGGAGGAGAGGTCCTTGGTAAAGCTGCCGCGGATCTTGGGCTCGTCGCCGAAGAGATCGAGGATCTCCTCGTTCGTGCCGATTCCGAGCGCACGGATCAGAACCGTCACCGGAACTTTCCTGGTGCGGTCCACTCTGACATAGAAGATATCGTTTGCATCCGTCTCATACTCCAGCCATGCGCCTCTGTTCGGGATCACGGTGCAGGAAAAGAGCTTCTTGCCGAATTTATCCTTATCGATTCCATAATAGATTCCGGGGGAACGGACCAGCTGGCTGACGATGACACGCTCAGCGCCGTTGATCACGAATGTTCCGGTGCGGGTCATCAGAGGCAGATCTCCCATAAAGATCTCATGTTCCTCGATCTCCTCATTCTTCTCCTTGTCGAAAAGACGCACCGTGACCATAAGAGGCGCCGCATAAGTGGCATCCCTCTCTTTGCACTTCTCGATGGAATATTTCACCTTGTCTTCGCAAAGTCTGTAACCGGTAAAGGAAAGGCTCAGCTTGCCGCTGAAATCCTCGATCGGCGAGATATCATCAAATACTTCCTGCAGTCCTTTTTCCAGGAACCACTTGTATGAGTCAGTCTGTACTTCGATCAGATTGGGCATCGGCAGTACTTCCTTCTGACGCTGATAGGACATACGTACGCTCTTGCCTTCTCCTGTAGGATGTATCCTGTTTTTTTCCATCTGGTTCACCCCATGATTATTTGAAATCTATATATAATGTGTCTGTGCGTGAACGGGCGCGCTTTTATCCTCTCCGATTTTCGGGCATGACAAAAAAACTCCGCACGCAAAAAAGATGCGTATAATATAATATCACCGCATATTCCAATAGTCAATGAATATTTTTAAAACTTTGTAAACGAATTGTTAATATCTGTTCACCCGCTGACGCTCAGGCTATTTCTGCCCACATGAAATCCGGCCGTCCAAAAATGGACAGCCGGATCGTTAAATGCATTTTCAAAAGAGGATTGATTACTTGATCGTAACGGTAGCGCCAACTTCCTCGAGTTTTGCCTTGATCTGCTCAGCCTCATCCTTGGCAACAGCCTCTTTGAGTACCTTGGGAGCGCCCTCAACAGCTGCCTTCGCTTCCTTCAGGCCCAGGCCGGTGATCTCACGGACAACCTTGATGACCTTGATCTTCTGATCGCCGAAGCTTGTCAGCTCGACATCAAACTCAGTCTTCTCCTCTGCTGCTTCAGCAGGGCCGGCTGCTACTACTGCAACGCCTGCAGCTGCGGATACGCCGAATTCCTCTTCACAAGCCTTAACCAGCTCGTTAAGTTCCATA
>CACXGR010000184.1 GCA_902767235.1 uncultured Lachnospiraceae bacterium
GCCGCGATCTCCTTGGCGGAAATGGAACCGAATACCTTGCCGTTTTCACCCGCCTTCATCTTGACAACAATCTTGCGGCCGGCCAGATCCTCCGCCATAGCCTTGGCGTCAGCGAGCTTCTGCGCGGCGACCTTGTCCTCGTGCGCCTTCTGGAGCCTGAGCTCGTTCTTATTTTTCTCTGTAGCTTCGACGCCCAGCTTCTTGGGGATCACGAAATTGCGGGCATAACCGTCGCTCACCTTGACGATCTCGCCCTTTTTGCCGAGTGATTTGACATCCTGTAATAAAATTACCTGCATGATTTACCTCTCATTCCGGTGCTCAGACCCGCTCTGCGGGTTTTGCATCATAAATCTCCTGCCTCCGTCATCTTGTCGATGGTGGTCTTGAGTGTAGCTATTGCTTCTTCGATTGAAGTATTCTCAAGCTGGCATCCTGCGACATTCAGATGACCGCCTCCGCCCATTTTCTCCATGATCAGCTGTACATTGACCTCGTCGATGGAGCGGGCGCTTATAAAGATTTCATTCTGGTAGCGGGTCAGGACAAAACTTGCCTTGACGCCTTTAATATTGAGCAGATCGTTAGCCGCCTGCGCGCCTACCACCGTAGGACTCTGCGCGTCATCCGCACTGCAGACGGAAATCGCATAGGCGTCCAGATAGATCTGCGCGTGGGACACAGCGTCCGCTTTAGCTCTGTACGAGACGACATCATCCCGCAAGAGTTTGCGCACACGGGTGACATCCGCCCCGCAGCGGCGAAGGAAGGCTGCGGCCTCAAATGTGCGCACGCCTGTCCTGTTCGTAAAATTGTTGGTGTCGACAACAATGCCCCCGTAGATCGCATCCGCTTCCTCCGGCCGGATCTTGATGTTCTCGCCGGTGTACTGCAGGATCTCGGATACCATCTCGCAGGCAGAGGATGCGTAAGGCTCTACGTAAGAGAGCGTCGCGTTCTCGATCACTTCTTTGCCCTGTCTGTGGTGGTCGAGCACCACGATCGACTTGCACTTCTTGAGAAGCTCAGGGCACTCCGTAATACTGGGTCTGTTGACATCAACTACGACAAGCGCCGAGTTGTCGGTGACATACTCCATCGCGTGTATGCTGTCGATGATCATGTCTTTGTCGTAGTTTTCATTCTTCTCAAACAGCGACAGAACCTGTCGAAGCGAGATCGTCCTCTCGTTGAGAACAATATATGCCTTTCGGTTCAGCGTCTTGGCGATCCTGTAGATACCGAGCGCCGCTCCGAAACTGTCGGGATCTCCGAGGCGATGGCCCATGATAAAGACCGTATCCCTGGAACCGATAATCTCTTTGAGCGCCTGGGCCTTGACTCTGGCCTTGACGCGCGTGCTCTTCTCCACCTGCCTGCTCTTGCCGCCGTAGTAGGTGACGTTCTCGGGATTTTTTACGACCGCCTGGTCGCCGCCGCGTCCCAGGGCAAGGTCAATGGCGTTTCTCGCGAACTCATAGTTCTGCGCGTAAGAGAGTCCGTCCAGTCCGATTCCGATACTGAGCGTGATCGCCATCTCGTTGCCGATCTTGACCGTCTTGGCGTCCTCCAGAAGATCGAAGTGATCTTCTTCCAACTGCCTCAGCGCTTTTTTGCGCATCACGATCAGATACTTGTCCTTCTCCATCTTGCTGCATATTCCGTCAATGGAGGCAAAATACTTCGTCACTTTCCGGTCGATCAGAGCCACCAGAAGAGACTTCCGGACATCTTCCAGAGTATCGACAGCTTCCTCGTAATTGTCGATATAGACAAATCCGACCACCATGCTCTGGTCATCCACTTCCCGGATCGCCAGCCTTGCCGCCGTGTCGTCGATGAGGAAGAGAGAATACAGTTCCCCTTTCCTTGCTTTCTCGTCCAGCATAGTATTGGAAGGGAGAAGATCGTCCATATTCAATTTTTTGATCTGGGCCAGGAAGCTGCTGCCCTCAAACTCAACCTGGATCCTGATGTCCTTGCTGTCCTTGGGAAGGCTCTCCCTTCTCACAGAGGGAAAGATCGTGGTTATGGAGCGCCGGTAATCCAGGTCCTTGTGCACGGCGGCAGCAAACGCGTCATTGAGCCACTCAATCTTGCCTGTCTCATCTAAAAGCGCGTACGGCACATCAAAACTCTTGAGAAGTTCTCCCTGCATCTGTCCGTAAGAGGTGGCAAATTCAAGC
>CACXGR010000185.1 GCA_902767235.1 uncultured Lachnospiraceae bacterium
GGACTGCCTGGTGCCCGGCATCGGCGAGATCATCGGCGGCAGCCAGCGTGAGGATGACCTGGAGAAGCTGGAGAAGCGCATGGACGAACTGGGTATGGAGAAAGAAACCTACCAGTTCTATCTGGACCTCCGCAGATACGGCAGCGTGCGCCACGCGGGCTACGGCCTCGGCTTTGAGCGCTGCGTCATGTATCTGACCGGCATGGGCAACATCAGAGACGTACTGCCCTTCCCCAGAACGGTCGGAAACTGCGAGCTGTAAGAGACTATATGAGACAGGAGCAGAGAGGCTCCTGTCTCTTTGTTGTTTTTTGAAACAAGCGCAACACGAAAGGAGATCACATGGACAGAGAGCTCATCATCGTCCTGGACTTCGGCGGTCAGTACAAGCAGCTGATCGCGAGAAGAGTAAGAGAGTGCAATGTATATTGCGAGATCCACCCCTACACGAAGACGCCCGGCGAGATCCTGGCCATGCATCCCAAGGGGATCATCCTCACAGGGGGACCCAACAGCGTTTACGCAGAGGACGCTCCGACCTGCGATCCGGCGCTCTTCGCGCTGGGCATCCCCGTGCTGGGCATCTGTTACGGCTCCCAGCTGATGGCGCACAAGCTCGGCGGCACCGTGAAGACGGCGCCGGTCAGCGAGTACGGCCATACCAAAATAGTGCTGGACGGCGTAAAGACCGGTTCCAAGCTGTTTCAGGGAATCGAGGAGACTGACGGAACCTGCTGGATGAGCCACACCGACTATATCGCGACCCCTCCCAGAGGTTTTAAGGTCACAGCGCACACAGAAAATTGCCCGGTGGCCGCCATGGAGAATTCGGGCAGCAGGCTCTACGCCGTGCAGTTCCACCCTGAAGTGGTGCACACGCCCTTCGGCATGCAGCTGCTCCGCAATTTTGTGATGGAGATCTGCGGCTGCAGCGGAAGCTGGAAGATGTCCTCCTATGTGGAGACGACCGTGCGCGAACTGCGTCAGAAGATCGGTGACGGAAAAGTCCTCCTAGGCCTGTCCGGAGGCGTGGATTCCTCTGTGGCAGCGGCGCTTCTCTCCAAAGCAGTCGGAAAGCAGCTCACCTGCGTATTTGTGGACCACGGACTTCTGCGCAAAGATGAAGGGGATGAAGTGGAAGCGGTGTTCGGGCCGGAGGGGCCGTTCGAGCTGAATTTTGTCCGGGTCAATGCGCAGGAAAGATTCTATATCAAGCTGGCCGGCATCACGGACCCGGAGATGAAGAGAAAGATCATTGGCGCGGAGTTTATCAGTGTCTTTGAGGAAGAGGCGAATAAGATCGGCCAGGTGGATTTCCTGGCGCAGGGGACCATTTACCCGGATGTGGTGGAGAGCGGAGCCGGAAACGGCGGAGCCGTGATCAAATCCCATCACAATGTGGGCGGCCTTCCGGAGCACGTGAATTTCAAGGAGATCGTGGAGCCCCTCCGCATGCTCTTCAAGGACGAGGTCAGACAGACCGGCCTTGAGCTGGGACTTCCCCGGCACCTTGTCTTCCGTCAGCCTTTCCCCGGCCCGGGACTGGGCGTAAGGATCGTCGGCGATATCACGGCGGAAAAGGTCAGGATCGTGCAGGAAGCGGATGCGATCTTCCGCGAGGAACTCGAAAAAGGCGGTATTGATACCGGGAAAGGTCAGTTTTTTGCCGCACTGACCAACATGCGCTCGGTGGGCGTCATGGGCGACGGCAGAACCTACGACTACGCGGTGGCGCTGCGCGGTGTATTGACGAGCGACTTCATGACCGCAGAGGCGGCAGAGATCCCCTGGAATGTGCTGCAGATCTGCATGACGCGCATCATCAACGAGGTGAAAGGTGTCAACCGGGTGCTGTATGACCTGACGAGCAAGCCGCCGGGGACGATCGAGCTGGAGTGACGGAAGGTCACCCCCGCCGCGTCATCAGGTACCACTTTCCGAAAGCGGTACCGATAATGATCGCATATCCAAGGAAGCTCCACAGGTCCGGGATCTCACCCCACAGGAGAAAACCCCAGATCGCGGCGTAGACGACCTGAGAATAGTCAAAGACGGAGATGTCGCGCGCCGGCGCGTGCTGGTAGGCCGCTGTGACGGAGAGCTGGGCGACCGCTGCGGAGCACCCCGCCAGAATAAGAAAAAGAAACTGCCGGGCAGTCATCGTCTGGTAGTTGAGAAGAAGATTCGGCAACAGAACCAGCGTCGAGAACAGAGAGAAGGAAAAGACGATCACAGGTCCCTTCACTCCGCTCAGGCCGAGTTTGCGCACAAAGGTATAGGCGGTTCCCGCCGTGAAGCCTCCGAGGATAGCGATCAGAGCCGGAAAGGACGCGATGCCTGCCCCCGGTTTGGCGACAAAAGCCGCGCCGGTGAAGGCCAGCAGGACGCTGAGCCACTCGACCCGGTCAGGCCGCTCGTTGAGGATGAAAATAGACATCAGGATGGCAAAAAAGGGAGAGAGCTTGTTCAGAATGTTGGCATCTGCGATCTGCATGTGGTCCACTGCCCAGAAATTGCACAGGATCCCTGCCGTGCCGATGCTGCAGCGCAAAAACAGATCCATCAGACTCTTGCGCGGGACATAGAATTTTTCACCCGAGCGCAGAAGTATGAAAGCCGCAAGGAAAGTGGCGACAATGTTTCTGAAGAAGGCCTTCTGCATGGTGGGCACGTCGCCGGCGAGCCGCACGAAGACGGTCATCAGAGAGAAAAAGAAGGCGGCGGACAGGATGAAAAGGATTCCTTTTTTGCGATTTACAGCGGAAGCTGCTGTTTTATGATTCTCAGTACTCATGATCAACCTCACATTTTTACTGTCACATTCGTGCTGATAAGTATAGCACAAGCGGCGGCAATAGAGAAATGAGGAAAAGAATCTTCTGTATTACTCAAAAAGTGCGGATTCGCAGCGCCGATTGCGGTAAAATAAGAGCAGGAGCATCCTCACATAGGATGGGCAGCGCATGCAAATATCATATTCAAGCCGGCAAGGGCCGGTAAGTGCCGTGAAGGTACAGGAGGGAGGTACTGTATGAATCTACTTGGAATGCTCTTAAAGGTAATGACAGCAAAGTCTGCTGTGAAGCAGATCGCCAGGAAGACCGGTCTTTCTGAGAAGCAGGTCAAGCGGCTGATGACGATCGCGATCCCGATCCTGCTGAAGTATCTGACCAAGAATGCTTCGTCCGGCGATGGCGTAAGTTCCCTTTTGGGCGCGCTGTCGCAGCATACCAATAAGAAAGAAGTCGATCTGCAGTTCAAGGAAGCGGATGAAAAGGACGGCGGCAAGATCATCGGCCACATCCTTGGGAAAAAAGAGCCGGAAGTCACACAGACCCTGTCCGCACAGTCGGGCCTGACCGCAGAGCAGGTCAACCAGATCCTGGCCATCATGGCACCCGCGCTCATGAGCGGCGTCTCCGAAGCAGCTTCCGGAAGCGCAGCTGCGCAGCAGCCCTCTTCACAGCACGCAGTACCCGGTATCTTCAGCGCCCTTTTGGGAACGGCTCCGCAGACACAGGCGGCAACGAAAGAAGAAAAAGACGACGCGATCAACGGAACTGCGCTCCTGCAGGCGCTTCTGAACGCAAGGAAGTAAAAGCGTTGAAATTGGAAATGGGTCAAAGAAAGAGGGGCATTCCGTGCCCCTCTTTTTTGCATTGTCTTTATCTCATTCTATGTGTGCGTGCCGCCCGGCATCATACCTCAAAGGGCACGACATGCGTCACCGCGTCCGCGGGCTGAATCCTGCACTCGTCATTGTCGAGATCGATCAGGACATATTTGTTGTTGCCCATGCCCAGTTCCTTCATGTAGCTGAGCTGGCGGTGTCCGTGGCGTGTCTCCATGCGCTCCACCAGATCGTGGTGATCTTCTTCTTTCAGCGCGTATACGAGGTCCACGCTGGCGGTATCTACGGCGCAGATATCCAGAGATGCCAGGATCCCGATGTTGGGTGTCACGACGGGCGCCGCCGCGACGCCTTCGCAGTCACAGGAGACGGACATGTTGCGGAGCACGTTGATGTAAGCGATACTTCCGGCAAAATAGTCAATGGTCGCTTTGGTGGATTCCACCATGCGTTCCATCAGCTCTTCCATGTCGATGCCCCACTGATTTCCGGAATCCGCGGTGTGGATCCACTTCTTGCCGTCTTTGCCGTCCGCGCAGCCGATCCCGATGTTCTTGTTGGAACCGCCGAAGCCGCCCATCATATGGCCCTTGAAGTGGGTCAGCGCAAGGAAGGAATCATAGTCGGGCATAGATTTGCCGACAGACATCTCGGTGAACCACTTGCCGCCCTTGACGGGGAGCAGAGCGGTGCCAAACTCATCGGTGATATCCACGGGGGCAAAGGTCCAGCCATTTACCTCCAGCGTCTTGCGGTGTTTTTCTGTCGTGTCGCGGTCCCCTTCGTAATAGGTGTTGGTCTCGATGATCGTGGCACTGTCAAAATCGCACAGCTCTTTTTCAAACAGATTCTGCACCCAGGGTCTGGGAATGATGTTGGGCCCGTGCTGCTCGCCGGTGTGAAGCTTGACCGCAACTTTCCCGTGCAATACGCCGCTCACCTTCTTGTAGATCTTCTCAAGACCTTCCGCAGAGAGATCCCTCGTGAAATACACAATGGACTCGCAGCCGGTCCTGTTCTCATAGGGAACATAGTATTCTCCGCCTTTGCCGGCGGTCATTCTTGCTGCCATTTCGCCTCCTCCTTAAGAATAATAATAGTCAAAATATAGCTTATTTATAAACAATCACTGCAACAAGTTCAACCACTTCGTCTGTCTTATTGGCAATCCCGTGGCTCTCTCCGGTGGGACAGATCGTTACGTCGCCCGCCGTTACGGTGCGCATGACGCCGTTATCGTTATATTCCGCGGTTCCCTTAATAATGTAGAACAGCTCGGCGTCTTTGTCATGCAGGTGATAGCCGATGCTGCAGCCGGGGTTCAGTGTGATCCTGGCAAAGAGCCGGCCCTTATCATTGAGCTCTTCCGGCCCCGCAATAAAGTTGGTGATCTGTACAGTGCCGTCGCCGTCGCGCATATGCTCGCGATATTCCACATTACATTCATTTGCTCTTCTAATCATAGGGGTTCCTCCTGTTTGATGTATGATTTGCAGTTTTCATTTATTTATTGTCGCGGCCGGGCTTTCTTGCCCTTCATGACCTCAGCAAGGGGGATGATCCGTCGTCAGAGATATCCCCACAGGGAAATTATATTTTAAAAAGAGGCTGGATGTCTACAACGAACATGTATTTAACTACCTGCGGGGCCACAAGAACCGCAATGTAGCAGCAGTCCATGTTGTGAACAATATTGAATTTGTGTATTCAGTAGTATAATCTATAGATGCTGAATGAAAAATGCACCGAGGTAATTGTTGAGTATGAGTAAGCGTATTGAATGGATAGATATTTGCAAGGGAATTGGCATAATCCTGGTACTTGTCGGTCATACCGACAGCATGCCTTGTATAAAGATGATCTATTCTTTTCACATGGCATTTTTCTTTATGATCTCTGGCTTTCTGTATTCCGCCAAAAATGTCTCTCTCAGTCTCCAGACATGGCTGAAGAGCAATTTGGTCAGATATATTTTACCCTATTTTAAATACTGCTATATAAACCTTGGCTTGTACTATGCTCTTTGTCTTCTGTACGATCTTGAGCCGGTTCGCGGCATCGAGAACCTCAAAGCTTTTTTGTTAAAGTATATAATCGGGATATTTTATGGCCGCGGGCATGTTGCCTATCTGCCCAACTGCAGTCCGCTGTGGTTTCTGCCTGCTCTTTTTTTTTCTTTGACAATCTTTTATTCTATTCAAAGACTGCCCTCTAGAAATCAGCGTCAGGCAGCTGTCGCAGCATGTTTCCTAATCGGTTCTGCCCTCTCATATTCAACGTTTCCAAAGCCTCCAATGAGTGCGGATACAGCTGTCATGGCATCATTCTTTATTGCCGTCGGATATGTTTTTCGCAAAAGGTATATGACAGCGATTTCACTGTTTGAATCAAAACCCACGGCGCTTAAATGCTCTGTTTTTCTGATTCTTGGTCTGCTGGGATATATCGCTGACCATCATAACGTCAATGTTTTGTTTGTCAACAATGACTATGGGAACGTTGTCTTGATGCTGGTCAGTTCCCTGTCCTTATCTGCGTGTACCTTGATGATCGCCCTCTTCATTGAATACAATAAAAAGAAATACGGCATTAATAAGCTCTGTCAGATTCTGTCCTGGTATGGCAGAAATACCGTCTTTATATTCGCATTTGACTATTTTGCCATGAAAGTCTGTAAATTGACTTTTAAAATAGGATCCGGGTTTCCTCTGTTCATCGGGAAAACTTTCCTGATCTCGATTGCTCTCCTGATAATACAAAGTGCAAAACTAGTTGTAAAAACAAATGAGGCTTGACTGAATGTAAGCAGGAAATTTCTGGCAAAGTGGCTGCCCTCCATCAACGCATCCAGTTCCCGCACCCGCGGTCAGGTCAAAATATTGGCCAGAGCCCTCAGTCACAGAGAGCAGTCTTTTGTATTTTCTATTTCTCAGAACGGCATATCGTCGTCAACGCTGCTCCAGCCTTCGCTGAGCATGTCGTAATACTCTTTGGGGAGTTCTTCTGCGGGCATCGGCTCAGGAATATAGTCAGGGGCCGCATATTGAGGAGATTGGGCGGAGTTGTTCCGGCGGGCGGTGTTCCCTTGATCCTGGTTATATGAGTTGCTGTCCGGCCTCGAGTTGCCGTCCGGTCTCGAGTTACTGTTTGATCGCGGATTGCCGCCTTGCCTTGTGCTTCGCGGCGAGCCTTCACTTTTCTTTTCAAGGCGGTTTCTCTCACGGATCGCTTCTGATTCGGTCAGGATTCGACGGAAGTTCTCTATGATGAAGCGCTGGGCGTTTTCGTCATAGAAGACCCGATAGTATTCATTGGGATAAACGCCGCCCTTTTCAGCGTATATACCGAGCTGCTCACCCTTTTTGGAAGGAACGGAGTTTTCCTTGCCGGTGTCATTGATCACCTTCTTCTCCAAATAGCCGTTCTCGCGCATCCAATTGGTGATCGCTGTCGCAGGGACAGGAATTTTCCGGTCCTCAGGGAGATAGGACTCGAGCTGTTTGAGGAAGTAGGAGATCTGCTGGTCCTGTTCATACCGATACTGGTCAAGTATCTCATAAGGAAAAGTCTCGGAAAGAGTTGCTTTTGCAGTGCGCGTGCGCGTGGGGACCAATCCGACTGTCCCTCCGGCTTTATGCACATCTGTCAGCACCTCGTCGATAAACTTCAGGCAGCGATGCACATTGATATTCGTCAGTACTTCATTTTCCGGTGCCGGTCGATTCGTGACCGGATTTCTGCCTTCCGACATGCGCCGGATATATTGGATCGCGATTTCAAGACGCTTCAGATCGTAAGTCCCCATTGTGTTGCCTCCATGCATACGGATTATAGCTGTTAAGGATATCTTATCACAGTTGAGATCACGGAATGAGAGGGTAATGAGATGGGGAGGACGAAAAAAATCGGCACTTGTATGGATACCGGGAGAATCTGCCGCTTCCATGCCTTTTTGATATGCACCAATATGTGTTAAACTATATTTACTGCCCCAAGAGCAGAGCGGACAGTGTAATACAAGGACCGCATATGCGGCCCTGTTGCAGTTTATAAGAGGAGCATCATCTATGCGCATAATCAATCTTGTTGAAAATACAGAAGGCCGGGCGGGATGCGGCGCCGAGCATGGCCTGAGTTTCTATATTGAGACGGAGCATCACAAGCTTCTTATGGATACGGGACAGAGCGGCCTGTTTATGCAGAATGCAGAGAAACTGGGAATCGACCTGACCAAAGTGGATACTGTCGTGCTCAGCCACGGACATTATGATCATGGAGGCGGTATTCTTCCCTTTGCAGAGATCAACCGGGATGCAAAGATCTACGTGCCGGAGAAGGCATTCGGCGAGTATTATTCTGTGAACAAGGCCGGTGAACCGCACTATATTGGCCTGGCGAAGGAAATCCGGGAACTCCCGCAGGTCGTGCTTGCAGAGTCGGGGGACGGCATCTACAGGATCGATGACGAGTTGTCGCTTTTCTCCGGGATCGGCAATGCGCATCCGATCCCGTCTACCAACAGAAGGCTGAAGGTGAAGACAGAAGAAGGACTGATGCAGGATGATTTCCGACATGAGCAGTGCCTTGTGATCAGCGAAGGAAACAAGAAAGTGCTGCTTTCCGGGTGTGCGCACCATGGGATCCTCAATGTTTTGGAACGGTATCATGAGCTGTATGGCGGCGACCCGGATGTGGTGATCAGTGGTTTCCACATGATGAAGAAGCATGGCTATTCGGACGAAGACATCAACATGATCATCGACACGGCACTGGAGCTTCGCAAGTATAAGACCGTGTTCTATACGGGGCACTGCACGGGTGTCGAGCCCTACAACGAGATGAAGAAGCTCATGGGGGACCAGCTGCAGTATGTGCACAGCGGCGATGAGATCCGGATTGGAGCACCGGGGGAGGCAATATGAATAAAACATGCAGGAGCTGCATGCTGGACAAAAACCTGGACCGCTATCCGGAGGGCGCACCGGAAGAACTGATAAAGGAATACCGAGAGACAGTGACCCGGCTCTGCGACCAGCCGGGGGCCGTGCCGACGGGGCCGGAAGTCCACTATCAGGTCAAGAAGCTGAGAAAGCGGCTGTTTGGAGAAGAAGAAATGGACTATACGGAGATCAAGCGCCACTTTAACGACTTGATGCTGGAGATCGAGCCGGAACTGGACCGCCGCGTGACGACGTCGGAGGACCCGCTAAAGAGCGCGGTCCAGTATGCGAGTATGGGGAATTTCATTGACTTTGCGGCGCTGGACAAGGTGGAGGAGTCGAAGCTCATGGAGCTGATCGACAGGGCGCCGGATATCGATGTGGATGAGGCGTGCCTGGAAAAGCTCCGGGAGACGGCTTCGGGAGCAAAGACGCTGGTCCTTCTCACCGACAACTGCGGCGAGATCGTCATGGACAAAATATTGCTCCGCCGGATTCTCGCCATAAACCCCGGCATTGAGATCACCGTGATCGTGCGCGGGGCGCCGGTGGCCAACGACGCCACCATGGAAGACGCGGAGCAGGTGGGACTCACATCGTTCGGCCGCTGCATGGGAAACGGCACAACGACCGACGGAACGGTGCTGCGCAATCTTTCGCGGGAAGCGAGAGAGGCCATTGCCCATGCCGATTTGGTGATCGCCAAGGGGCAGGCCAACTATGAGACGCTTTACGGCTGCGGTTTCAATATTTTCTACATCTTCATGTGCAAGTGCATGCTCTTCATGGACCGCTTCAAGGTGCCGAAGTTTTACGGGATCCTGACGTTCGAGGACCCTGAAATTCTGTTTGGCGTCTATGCGGACGAAGGACTTCTTGGGCGTTACCGCTTCCGGCAGATCCTGCCGGAGGAGGGCGCGCAGGCCGGCGAGATGGACAGAATCTGCTTCCCTCCCGAAGAGGCGAAGCCGATGCAGATCATGTGCGAGTTTGCCGGAAAGATCCCGGAGCAGTTTCTTGTGGCAGTGGACCGCGAGACAGGCAAAGTGGCGGGCTTTTTGTGCGGCATCGGATCGGACAGGGAGCGATTTAGCGATGCCTTCTTCACAGATATAGGGCTGCACGATCCGGCGGCGCAGACAGAGTACCTCCTGGGACTCGATGTTTTGCCCGAGTACAGGGGGCAGGGGCTTGCGAAGGAACTGCTGAGGCTCTATGGAATCTGGAGCCAGGTCAGGGGCAGGCACCGCATGGTGCTCACGGCGCACGAAGAGAAAGTGAAAATGTACGAGAAGTTGGGATTTACAGACCTGGGGATCTCCGGATCTGTGTGGGGCGGCGGAACCTGGCACGAGATGGAGCACCGGCTGGAGCGATAACGAAACAAAAGGAGACATATTCATTACATGGAACAGAAGACTACTTTAGTACAGAAACTTGAGTATGTGAAGGGGATCCTCGCGATCGCCGAGAAGTATGACCACGCAGTCAACGTCCTGAGCTACGACCAGGAGACAATCTGCCCGCCGGACGCGATGGAGGAGCAGGGGGAAGTGTGGGCTTTTCTGAACAACCAGTCCTACAAGCTGATCAAAGACCAGGCCTTTATCGAGGCGGCGGAGTACCTCTACGAGCACCGCGGGGAGCTCGGGGAATTCGACCGCGTGATGGCAGAGCAGCTGCACAGGAATTATGTCCAGACCAGAAACATTACGCCCGAGCTGCAGCATGAATTCATGCTGACCTTCAACCGGGCGTTTGTAAACTGGAGCAAGGCGAGGGAAGCCGGTGAGTACAGCCTGTTCGCTCCTTCTCTGAAGGAAGTGGCGGACACCAACCGGCGCATGATCGAACTGCGCGGCGAGGATGCGGCAGGAAAGACGGCTTACGACACCCTGCTGGACGACTATGAGCGGGGCATGACGTCCGAAGTGCTCGATGAAGCATTCGGGGCCTGCAAGGAGCGCCTGATCCCGCTTCTTGAGAAAATACGCAGGAGTCCCAGGAAGATCCGCACGGACTTTCTGACCAGGCCTGTGGAGGAAGAGCAGCAGGTGAAGATGGCCAAATGGCTGCTGAAACAGATGCGCTTCAACTTCGACCGGGGTGCCTTTACGACTTCCGAGCACCCGTTTACCGCGAATATGGGCCGGTTCGACACGCGCGTCACGACGCACTATTATCCGGACCGCTTCCTGTCCTCTATGTATTCGATCATCCATGAGGGAGGCCATGCGCTCTTTGACCAGAACCAGCTCCAGGCAAATTTTGACCACTTTATCATCGGCGGAAAGACACTGGGCATGCACGAATCCGTATCCCGCTTTTATGAGAACCGGATCGGACGCTCTGAGGCTTTCGCGCAATTTGTCTACCCCAAAGTCTGCGAATGCTTCCCTGAGGCTATGGAGGGTGTGTCCCAGGAGGATTTCTACCTGGCGCTGAATGCGGTCCAGCCTTCTCTGATCCGCACAGAGGCGGATGAGTTCACCTACACCTTCCACATCATCATCCGCTATGAGATTGAAAAAGCGCTGTTTGCGGGAGAGATCAAGGTGGAGGATATACCGGCGCTGTGGAACCGGAAGTATCAGGAGTATCTGGGCGTGTGCCCGGCCTCTGACAGAGACGGCGTCCTGCAGGATGTGCACTGGACCTCCGGATTTGGATATTTTCCCACCTATGCGATCGGAAACTTCTACAACGCGATGTACTTTAACCGCATGAAGCAGGAAGTGGCGGTCGAGGAGTCGATCCGGGAGGGCAATTTCGAGCCGGTGAACAGCTGGATGATCGGGCATGTTTTTGCCAAGGCAGACAGACTCTCGCCAAAAGACTGGATCCGGGATATCACCGGGCGCGAATTCACGCCGAAGGACTTTTTGGATTACCTGGAGGAGAAGTACTCGGGGATCTACGGACTCTGATGTAATAAGAGTGAAGCCCAGGCCGGCAGAGCCGCCGTCGGGCATGTCACACAACGCATTTACCACGATAGGGAGGCAAAATATGGTCACGAATAAGTTGTATGAAGATTATGTGATCGGCGAGAAGCATGTATCAGAAGGACGAAAGATCCTGCCGGACGATGTCCGGGCGGCGTGCAGACTGTCGGGCCAGGACCAGCCGGTCCACCTGGATGAAGAGTTTGCCAGGCAGGAGTTCGGACATCCGGATCTGCTCGTCATGGGCACGCTTCTGCTGGCCCTGGCGGATGGATATTTTGGCAAAGAAGTATCTCCGGGAGATGTATTTGCGCCGCACTACGGCTACGACAAGATCCGCTTTATCGGCAATGCCTTCAGCGGCGACACGGTCTACTTCGAGTACACCCTGAAGGACAAAAATGTCCGCGACGAGAAATACGGCATGCTCCTGTTCGAGGTCTATATCAAGAACCAGAACGGAAAGCCGCTGGTCTACATGGAGGACCGGCTGCTGGTGCCGCTCAGGAAATAGGGGAAGTTTCGGCGGATCGAAACAAAAATCCGTCAGTGAATCGAGGTTTTAAGGTCATATTATTGTTAATTATTTGGAATTGTGCGATTCATGCCGAGCGGTTACAATATTTTTCGTAAAGTTTACGGCAGTTAACAGTCAAACAATTCTATATTAGGAGAGGAATCAATGACAGAGAGAAGACCCGATAACATGGAAAGAATCACTACTCCCGCTCTCGCACAGGCTTTTATTGATGAGCAGATCAAAGAGCTTCGCGAGCAGATCGGAGACAACAAGGTACTGCTGGCGCTGTCCGGAGGTGTTGATTCCTCTGTAGTAGCCGCACTTCTGATCAAGGCAGTCGGCAAGCAGCTGATCTCCGTTCACGTTAACCACGGCCTCCTTCGCAAAGGTGAGCCGGAGCAGGTCATCAAGGTTTTCCGCGACGAGATGAACGCCAACCTCATCTATGTCGACGCAGTGGACCGCTTCCTCGACAAGCTCGCAGGGGTGAATGATCCCGAACAGAAGAGACACATCATCGGCGAGGAGTTCATCGACGTATTCGCTGACGAAGCCAGAAAGCTCGACGGCGTCAAGTTCCTGGCACAGGGAACCATCTGGCCCGACATCCTCGAGAGCGAGGCCGGCATCAAGGCACATCACAATGCAGGCGGCCTGCCTGAGGACATCGCTTCCCGTTTTGAGCTCGTTGAGCCCGTCAAGATCCTCTTCAAGGACGAGGTCCGCATGGTCGGCAGAGAGCTCGGCCTTCCCGCCAACATGGTTGATCGTCAGCCTTTCCCGGGCCCGGGACTCGGCGTGCGCTGCCCCGGTGCGATCACCCGCGACAGACTGGAAGCAGTCCGCGAGTCCGACGCGATCCTCCGCGAGGAGTTCGCCAAGAACGGCCTCGAGGGCAAAGTATGGCAGTACTTCACGGTTGTTCCGGACTTCAAGTCCACCGGCGTCAAGAA
>CACXGR010000186.1 GCA_902767235.1 uncultured Lachnospiraceae bacterium
GGTTCATGATATCAACAGAGTATTCACTGAAGTTGCAAAATACTGTTCCCAGCATCATACAGACCAGAAGCGAGGAGAACCCGATCTTCACGCCTGCTCCGAACTCGAACTCCCGCGATGCCATCGCGATCGTCATGATCACGAAAGAGATTGTCAGGGACAGACGGTTGGAGTTGGAGAAGAAAATTTTCTCAAGGACCGTCAGCAGAGTCCCCATGATCGCGCCCAGAATCAGCGAGAACACGATCTCCAGGAGCGGGTTGACAATTACGGAGACCGCGTCAAGCGTGCCGCCGGCCATTGCCTGCGCAATACCGAATGAGACCGAGAACACGACCAGTCCGACCGCATCGTCCAGCGCTACGATCGGAAGAAGAAGTTCCGTCACAGGTCCCTTTGCCTTGTACTGTCTGACGACCATCAGCGTTGCGGCGGGAGCCGTCGCAGAAGCGATCGCGCCCAGTGTGATCGCGACAGGCATAGGCAGCACTTCAGGTCCCAATATGAAATGCAGCAGGATCAGAACGGAATCCACAAGAAGTGTCGCCATCAGCGCCTGGATCACACCGATCACAGTCGCCGTCTTTCCTGTTTCCTTGAGCTGCGCCAGCCTGAACTCATTGCCGATATCAAAAGCAATGAAACCCAGAGCCACATTACTCAGGGCGCTCACGCTCTCCAGGTCCTCCATAGTGCCGAATCCGATCCCGTGAATGCCGAGCCTCCCCAGCATAAACGGTCCCACCAGGACGCCGGCGATCAGAAACGCCGTCACATCCGGGAAATTCAGCTTCAAATACTTAAACACACGGGTCATCATAAGACCCGCGAACAACGCCAAAGCGGTTTCCAGCAGTAAACGCATTGCAATAATTCCTCCCTATAGTGACTATCTAAATACTGTTTGGAGTAACTTTCTAAAGCTCGCACATCCAGCTGCTCAGCTGCCTGAACGGGCTGAAATCTTTTCATCTGTGTTATAGCACTTGAAAAAGGAAATGCAAGTTTTGCGAAGGCATTTGTACAAATGCGCATAAAGTTGGTCAAAAAAGCCCGAATTATGATTCTGCGCTTTTCCAGGCCTTACGGACTTTAACAATACTCTGCAGAATACCGTCTCATACAGAAATCCAACCACAAATCTGCCCCACAAAGTCACGCCGCTATAGTATAATAAGCTATAAACTATTTCTAAACCGCACAGTGCCCCGGGCACTAACAGGAGGATAATCTTATGATCAGAAGAAGCAAAGATAAGGAAAGTATTACCAAACCGGCACCTTTTAACGGAATCGGAGAGATCACTGTGAGAAGCCTCTTAAATGGTCCCGATGAAATGGAAAACAAAGGCCGCGTCTTCGGACATACGACAGTTTATCCCGGAAGCAAGATCGGCCTTCATACCCACAAAGGTGACGCCGAGACTTATTACATTCTTTCAGGGAGCGGAAAATACAATGACAACGGCACGATCGTAGACGTACAGCCCGGCGATGTCTATTACTGCGGCGATGGCGAAGCTCATTCCATCGAAGCGATCGGTGAGCCGATCGAGATGATCGCACTGATTCTTTACACAAAGTGATTTTTCAAAAAAGTGATTTCACTATTCAGGACAATGTAATAAGAGAATCCTTAAAAGAGGGTCATACTTGCTGATCAATCAGCCGGTATGACCCTCTTTTTGTCGGGCATGCAGCGCAACAATCCACCAGCCCAGCCCTGAGCCATCATCCTGCGCGTGATTGTATTTTGTGCCGGCATCTTTAAACTATTGTTGGATTATAGTAACAACAATTTCTTCTTTGGCCCCCATGCAGATTTGCTCTTACAGGCAAATATTATTGAAAACCGGAGCCTTTCTGCCTGAGTTGGATCATAGTCCGGAATTCTGAAGAAGCGGCCCCCATTACACAGCAAACTGAAGCGTGCAAATGGGGGCCGCCTCTCTTAAAATGCCCTATTTAGTCCAACTCCACAGAAAAATGACCAGAAATATGCGGCCAAATCGCCGGCTTGCTTTTTTCCATGGGGGCAGGGCAGCAAAAATACCCCATATGATCCAACTCGGCGTCGTCATGGGTCAAGGGACCACATCACCCTGTAAGATTTTTGTTAGTGGCATAACTGAATTTTGCAGCAAAAACCGGACTCTTGGGAGCCCGGTTTTTGTATTCTTTGACTATTCAAAGGATCTGTGCATCCGGCGTCAGGGATTATCCTGAGCGCGTGCGGCATACCCCTTTAAAAATTGCTTTGAATGAGCGGTCGGATGAACCAGATCTTTTCTGAGCGGAGGAGGGAATGAGGGCTGCAGCTCCTGCAGCCCGAAAGCCCACTTGTCTGAGA
>CACXGR010000187.1 GCA_902767235.1 uncultured Lachnospiraceae bacterium
AAAAATACCCGTGGAGGATACAGAAGGTTCACGATCAGTATGCAGAAGAAGCTGGTGGCACTATTAGCCGTAGTGCTGCTGGCTTTTGTGTACTTAGGGGGCAGACTGATCCTCATCAACCGGGATAACGGACAGGCATATACGATGCAGGTCCTCTCACAGCAGGCGTATGACAATCAGACCATTCCCTATAAGAGGGGGAAGATCATTGACGCGAAAGGGACGGTCCTGGCGGACAGTCTGCTGGTATACAACGTGATCGTCGACGCCAAACAGATCCTGGACAAGCAGGACTATTATCTGGAACCCACGCTCGATGCCCTTGAGCGCCTGGGGGTCAACCGCAGCCGCATCAAGGAATACATCATCAATCATACGGACTCCCAGTACTACATCGCGCGCAAGAGCCTCTCTTATCAGGACAAAAAGGCCTTTGAGGAGGAAGTGGCCGCCGGGATCAAAGAAGAGCAGAAAAAAGAGATCAAACAGGCGGACAGAGTTTACAGCAATATCAAGGGGATCTGGTTTGAGAGCGGATATACCCGGGTCTATCCCCACGGCGATCTGGCTTGCAATGTGATCGGTTTTTCCGGGAGCGGCAATGTGGGGACCGGCGGCCTGGAGGAGTATTACAACGATACGCTCAACGGAACGGAGGGACGCAAGTACGGATACCTGGATGAGACCCTGAACATGGAGCAGACAATGATCGATGCCGTCGACGGCAACAACCTGGTCCTGACGATCGACTCCAATATCCAGAGCATTGTGCAGAAATATCTGAACCAGCACAATGAAGAATACAAGAATTTTGAACACCCCGGAAACGGCAGCAACAACGCGGCCTGCATCGTGATGGATGTCAACAGCGGCGAGGTCCTGGCCATGGCCGGAACGCCGTTCTATGATCTCAACAAGCCGTCCGACCTGGCGGCGCTCGTGGGTATGCCCAAGCTCGACAAGAACGACGAGCCGGAGGACGCATGGCTGACCTACACCGACCTTTTGACCATGTCGGACGAGGACAAGCCGCGCTATCTGAACGCGCTCTGGAGAAACTACTGCATCAGCGATATCTTTGAGCCGGGTTCCACGGCGAAGCCCTTTACCGTGGCGACCGGACTGGAGACGGGCACAGTGGATCCGGACGATACTTTTTACTGCGGCGGATCCAAATATGTTGACGGATTTCAGATTAAGTGCCATAACAATCAGGGTGACGGAACGCTGACGGTCTCCCAGGCCGTTGAGAGATCCTGCAACGTGGCGCTCATGGAAATGGCTTTCCAGGAAGGCAAGGAGAACCTGACCAAATTCCAGGACATTTTCAACTTCGGCCTCAGGACCGGCATCGACCTGGCGGATGAGGCTAAGACGGACAGCTTTCTCTCGGACTCGACGATGACGGATTCCATGCTGGCCACCAATGCTTTCGGACAGAACTTCAACGTGACAATGATCCAGATGATCACCGGCTTCTGTTCCCTGATCAACGGCGGCAATTACTACGAGCCGCACGTGGTCAAAAAGATCACGAGTCCCGGCGGGACGACGCTCAAGACCATTGAGCCGCGGCTTTTGAAAAAGACCGTCTCCGAGGAGACGAGCGAACGGATCCGGGATTACACGATCCAGGTCGTGGAGGGAGAATACGGGACCGGCGAGACGGCGAGACCCGCCGGATACAGGATCGGCGGAAAGACCGGAACGGCGGAGACGATCCCGCGCTTTAACGGTGAATATGTCGTTTCCTTTATGGGATACGCGCCGGCGGAGGATCCGCAGATCGCCGTGTATGTCGTAGTGGACAGACCCAATTTTGAAAATCAGGACGACGCGACCTTTGCAACGGTCATCGTGCGCAGCATCATGCAGGAAGTCCTTCCCTATCTCAACATCTATATGTCGGAGCCGGTAACGGACGAGGAGAGGGCGGAACTGGATGAGCTCGGGATCGCCGTGACCTACACGGGCGATGAACCTGCGGACAAATGGGAGAAGAGCGAGAACTGGTGATCACAATGACCGCAGCATGCCCCGGAAGGTGCTGCACTGCGGAAGCTGAAAGAGGAGATACAGACTGTTATGCAGAGCGGAATGAAGTATATCACGATCATTGCCCCCATGCTGATCGCATTTGCGGTGAGTGCCCTTTCGGGGAGATTCCTGATCCCTTTCCTGCGCAGGGTCAAGGCCGGGCAGACGGAGAGACAGGACGGGCCCAAGAGCCATCTGGGAAAGACGGGGACACCGAACATGGGCGGCATCATGATCCTTTTGGGAATCTTTGCGGCCAGCCTTTGCATGGCCGGGTCCTGCCCGGAGGTGATCCCGGTACTGATCCTGACGATCGGATTCGGGATCGTGGGATTCATAGATGATTATCTCAAAGTCGTCAAGAAGAAGTCAGACGGTCTGAGCGCCAAACAGAAGATGGCGCTTCAAATCGTGATCGCGATCCTGTTTGCGATATATATCACCAGAATTAACGCAGTGGACCTCTCCATGAAGATACCCTTTGCGGCGGGCAAGTATCTGGATCTGGGAATCCTGAACATCCCCGCTTTTCTCTTCATCGCAGTGGCCACGGTCAACGGCACCAATTTTACGGACGGCGTCGACGGGCTCTCCAGCTGTGTGACGGTGGCGGTAGCCCTGTTCTTCACGATCGCGGCCGCATTCTCGGGATCGGGCGCGGCAGCTTCGGGCGGCGCCATGATCGGCGCGCTTCTCGGATTTCTTATCTATAATGCAAATCCGGCCAAGGTCTTCATGGGAGACACGGGCTCGCTGGCGCTGGGCGGCTTCGTCACTGCCATGGCCTATCTGCTGCAGCTGCCCCTCTTTATACCGATCGTCGGATTCATCTACTTTATCGAGGTGCTGTCCGTGATCATACAGGTCGGGTATTTTAAAAAGACACACGGAAAGAGAATATTCCGCATGGCACCCATTCATCACCATTTCGAGCTCGGCGGATGGTCGGAAGTAAAGGTCGTGGCGGTCTTTACGATCATAACGGTGATCCTGGGCGCCGTCTCGCTTTTGGGACTCTGGGCTTGACGCGGCAGGAAGAAAGAATCGGATTATGGGAAGAGTGATCAACAAAGTTAAAGATAAATACGGCGGAAGAAGAGGACTGATCGACTACAGTCTTCTTTTCATTGTGCTCTTTCTCGTAGGATTCGGCCTGGTGATGCTCTACTCCACCAGCTCCTACGAGGCTTCCATGAACTACGGGAAATCGTGGTACTTTCTGGAGAGGCAGCTGATCTTCACACTGCTGGGCCTGGGCCTGATGGCTGTTGTATCTATGATCCCCTATACACTGTGGAAGAGATTCTCGGTGGTCTTCTATATGATCTCCATCGGCCTTGTAATGATGGTCATTCCTTTCGGCGTCGAGGTAAACGGCGCAAAGAGATGGATCAAGTTCCCGCTGATCCCGATGCGCCTGCAGCCGGCAGAAGTCGCCAAGATCGGCGTCATCGTTCTGTGCGCCATGATCATTGAGCGGCTGGGTAGAAAACGGATCTCCACTTTCTTCGGCTTTGCCAGCACAATGGCGCCGGCCCTTCTGGCGGGCGTTCTGCTGTGGAAAGTTACGGACAACCTGAGCTCGGCGATCATCGTCGTCGCCATCGCGTTCGGGATGATCTTCGTGGCCAGCCCGGAGTATCTGAGGTATGTGGCTATGGTGGGCGCCGGGGCCGCAGCGGCCTTTCTGCTGGTCCGCTATGTCGTCAATTCCGCTGACACGCAGTCCCTGGATTTCAGAGGCGAGAGAATTCTGGCCTGGCTGGATCCGCAGGCATACGCAGGCGGCAAGGGCTATCAGACCATACAGTCCCTGTATGCCATCGGCTCCGGCGGGATATTCGGAAAGGGACTGGGTCAAAGTATGCAGAAACTGGGCTTTATTCCTGAGGCGCAGAATGATATGATATTTTCTATCATATGTGAGGAGCTCGGATTATTCGGCGCGATCAGCATCATGCTCATGTTTGTGCTTCTTCTGTGGAGATTCATGATGATCGCAAACAGCGCCGACGACTTTTACGGCGCCATGCTTGTCGTGGGCGTGTTCTGCCATATCGCCGTGCAGGTGATACTGAATATCAGCGTTGTGACAAATGCGATACCGAATACGGGCGTCACACTTCCTTTCATCAGTTACGGAGGATCTTCGGTCTTTTTCCTTCTGAGCGAGATCGGGATCGTGCTGAGTGTGGCCAGAGGACTGGGGAAGGAAGAACTGGATAAGATCAATGCGGATTGACCGCGCCGAGTGTCCGGCTGAATCGGTCGTGGAGGAATATGGAGCGTATAACGGAATCTGAAGAAAAGAACAGGGACCGGGATCTTGATGATCTGGATTTCGGAGATCTTGATCCGGCGGACCTGGGATTTACAGATCCCTGTTTCGGAGACCCCGGTGAGACGCCTGCAGCAGGCGGGGAAAAGAAGGAACCGGAATCCGGGACAGACAGCGGGAATGAAGCGGCCGGGCCGGCGGCGGAAGCGGGCGCGGAGGAGGCCGTCCGTCCCGGGGAAGAATCCCGGAATGCTAAGACCGAAGAAGCGGTGAAGGACCCGGAGAAACCGGAAGTCGCGGAAAAGCCGGAGGAAAGCGCTAAAAAGCCGGAGGACACCGCAAAAGTTTCGGAAAAGCCGGTGGATACTGCGAAAGTTTCGGAAAAGCCAGCGGAAGCCGCAAAAGTTTCGGAAGAGCCGGCGAAAGCTGCGGAAACACCGGAAAAGCCGGCGGAAGCCGCTGCGGCCGGAAAAGCGGAAGAGGCGGAT